>NZ_JBEXNE010000001.1:0-214655 GCF_040610915.1 Streptomyces sp. NPDC003300
CGCCACCATGCACAACCTCGCCCAGACAGGATGACACCAGCAGGCCAACCGCCACACCAACCCGCCCACACCCACCCTTCTGCAACAACCTTTAGGACAGAAAGCCCCGCAGTAGTGACGCCGTGCCCGCGAGGTGCTGCCGCATCGTCTGCCGCGCCCGCGTTTCGTCGGCGGCCAGGACGGCGGCGACCAGGGCGGCGTGCTGGCCCTGGGAGTGCTCGATGTTGCGGACCAGCATGGGGATGCCGTCCAGGAGTTGGTTGACCCGGGCGCGGACGGCGGCGTACTGGCGGGCCAGCGAGGGGGAGCCGGACAGCTCGGCTATCGCGAGGTGCAGGAGCGTGTCGGCGCGCCGGTAGTCCTCGATGGAGGCGTCCCCGGTGGCGCGCAGCCGGGCCCGCAGCAGGTCGGCGTCCGCTCCGGTGAGGCGGGCGCGGGCGCAGAGCCCGGCGGCGCCCACCTCCAGCACCTCGCGGAAGCGGAGCACGTCGTCCAGGGCCGCCGCGTCCAGACCTGCCGCGCCCAGGCCCGCCGCGTCCACGGGCGGGCCGTCCGCGCCGGGCGGCCTCGGCCGGACGAAGGTGCCGCCCTGGCGACCGCGGCGGCTCTCGACCAGACCCTGCTCGTGCAGCACGCGCAGCGCCTCGCGCAGGGTGACCCGGCTGATCGCCAGCCGCCCGGCGAGTTCCCGTTCCGGGGGCAGGCGTCCGCCCGCGGGGACCAGGCCGAGCCGGACCACTTGGAGCAGCCGTTCCACGGCCTCCTCGAAGCCGTTGCCGCCGCGCACCGGGCGCAGCACCGTGTCGAGCGGATCGGCGGCCAGCGCCGGGGGCTCCGCCGGCCGCCCGGCCGCTGACCCGGCCGCCGGCTCGGCCGTCGAATCGGCCGTCGAATCGGCCATCGGCTCCGTCATCCGCTCCGTCATGGCGAGGCCCCCTTCCCTTCAATGGTTCACAGCCATACCTTAAGTCTTCCGACCGATCCGAGAGGTTCCGCTGTGGCAGAACACACTCCAGCCCTGTCCGTCGGCGCGCTCCGCTCGCTGGTGGCGGCGGGCGAGATCCACACCGTCGTCCTGGCCTTCACCGATATGCAGGGGCGGCTCCAGGGCAAGCGGTTCGCGGCTCCGTTCTTCCTGGAGGAGGTGCTGCCGCACGGCTCGGAGGGATGCAATTACCTGCTCGCCGTCGACATCGACCTCAATACGGTGGACGGCTACGCGATGTCGTCCTGGGAGCGGGGCTACGGCGACTTCGCGATGCGCCCCGATCCCTCGACGCTGCGCCGCGTCCCCTGGCAGGACGGCACCGCGCTGCTGCTGGCCGATCTGACGTGGGAGGACGGCAGCCCGGTCAGTGCCTCGCCGCGGCAGATCCTGCGGCAGCAGCTCGACCGGCTCGCCGGACACGGCCTGACCGCGCACGCGGGCACCGAGCTGGAGTTCCTGGTCTTCCGCGACACCTACGAGCGGGCGTGGGACAGCGGCTACCGCGGGCTGACCCCGGCCAACCAGTACAACGCCGACTACTCGGTGCTGGCCACCGCCCGGGTCGAGCCGCTGCTGCGCCGCATCCGCAACGAGATGGCGGGCGCCGGGCTCGTCCCGGAGTCCGCGAAGGGCGAGTGCAACCTCGGCCAGCACGAGGTGGTGTTCCGCTACGACGAGGCGCTGACCACCTGCGACCAGCACAGCGTCTACAAGACCGGCGCCAAGGAGATCGCCTCGCAGGAGGGCATGGCGGTCACCTTCATGGCGAAGTTCAACGAGCGCGAGGGCAACTCCTGCCATATCCACCTGTCGCTGCGGGACGCGGACGGCGCCCCGGCGATGGCCGACCCCGAGGACCACTCCCCCACCGCGATGTCCCCGCTGATGCGGCACTTCCTGGCCGGACAGCTCGCCGCCCTGCGGGAGTTCTCGCTGTTCTTCGCGCCGAACATCAACTCCTACAAGCGGTTCCGCCCCGGCTCCTTCGCGCCCACCGCGGTCGCCTGGGGCCGGGACAACCGCACCTGCGCGCTGCGCGTGGTCGGCCACGGCCCGTCGCTGCGGCTGGAGAACCGGGTGCCGGGCGGCGACGTGAACCCGTATCTGGCGGTCGCCGCGATGGTCGCGGCCGGACTGCACGGCGTCGAGCGGGAGTTGGAGCTGCCGGAGCCGTGTACGGGCAACGCGTACACGGAGTCGTACGAGCGGGTGCCCGGCTCGCTGCGGGAGGCCGCCGAGCTGTGGTCGGGCAGCGACCTGGCCCGTGAGGTGTTCGGCCCCGAGGTCGTCGCGCACTACGCGAACATGGCGCGGATCGAGCAGCGGCAGTTCGACACCGCGGTCACGGACTGGGAGCGGTTCCGCTCCTTCGAGCGGATGTAAGGGCGGACGGGATGCAGGAGAGCCACAACGTACTCAACCCCGCCACCGAGGAGGTCGTCGCGACGGTCGCGGCGACCTCCCCGGAGGGCGTGGACGCGGCGGTCGCCGCCGCGGTGCGGGCCCAGCGGGGCTGGGCGGCGCTCGCGCCGGGTGAACGCGCCCGGCTGCTGCGGCGGTTCGCCGCCGAGGTCGACGCGCACCTGGAGGAACTGGCCGCGCTGGAGGTGCGGGAGGCGGGCCACACCGTGGGCAACGCCCGCTGGGAGGCGGGCAACGTCCGGGACCTGCTGGAGTACGCGGCGGGCGGCGTCGAGCGCCTGAGCGGCCGTCAGATCCCGGTGGCGGGCGGCCTCGACCTGACCTTCCACGAACCGCTCGGCGTGGTCGGCGTCATCGTGCCGTGGAACTTCCCGATGCCGATCGCCGCCTGGGGCTTCGCCCCCGCGCTGGCCGCGGGCAACGCCGTCGTGCTCAAGCCCGCGGAGACCACCCCGCTGACCGCCCTGCGGCTGGCCGAACTCGCCCTGGCCGCCGGGCTGCCCGAGGGCCTGTTCCAGGTGGTGCCCGGCGCGGGTCCCGTCGCCGGGGCGCGGCTGGTCGACCACCCCGACGTACGGAAGATCGTCTTCACCGGCTCCACGGCGGTCGGCAAGCGGATCATGGAGCGGTGCGCGGCCCAAGTGAAGCGGCTCACGCTGGAGTTGGGCGGCAAGAGCCCCAACGTCGTCTTCGCGGACGCCGATCTGGAGCGCGCCGCGGACCCGATGGCGTTCCTGGACAACGCGGGCCAGGACTGCTGCGCCCGCACCCGGCTGCTGGTGCAGCGCGAGGTCTACGACCGCTTCCTCGACCTGCTGGCCTCCGGCGTGCGGGCGGTGCGGGTCGGCGACCCGGCGGACCCGGCGACCGCGATGGGCCCGCTGATCTCGGCGGTCCAGCGCGAGCGGGTCCGCGGCTACGTCACGCCCGAACTGCCGGTCGTGGCACGGGGTTCCGCGCCCGAGGGCCCCGGTTTCTGGTACCCGCCGACGGTGCTCGCCCCGGCTGACCCCGGCGTGCCAGCGGCCACCGAGGAGATCTTCGGCCCGGTGGCGGTCGTGCTGCCCTTCGACGACGAGGCGGACGCGCTGCGGCTGGCGAACGCGACACCGTACGGCCTGTCCGGCTCGCTGTGGACCCGCGACCTGGGCCGCGCGCTGCGGCTCGCGCGCGGTGTCGCGGCGGGGAATCTGTCCGTCAACTCGCACAGCAGTGTGCGCTATTGGACGCCCTTCGGCGGCTTCAAGCAGTCGGGGCTCGGCCGCGAGCTGGGACCCGACGCGCTCACCGCGTTCACCGAGACCAAGAACGTCTTCATCGGCACCGAGGAGTAGCAGGGTATGCCCGAGACCACAGACAGCACAGACGTGACCGGCACGGCTGCCGCCGCCGGGACGGAGCAGCCGGTCTGCCGCCGCCTCGTCGGCCGTACCGCCGTCATCACCGGCGGCGGCAGCGGCATCGGCCTGGCCACGGCGCGGCGGTTCGCCGCGGAAGGGGCCAGGGTCGTGGTCGCCGACATCGACCAGGACAGCGGGCGGGCGGCGGCCGAGGAGACCGGCGGGCTCTTCGTCGCCACCGACGTGACCGACCCGGAGCAGGTCGAGGCGCTGTTCAAGGCCGCCCACGACACCTACGGCTCGGTCGACATCGCCTTCAACAACGCGGGGATCTCACCGCCCGACGACGACTCGATCCTCACCACCGGGCTGGACGCGTGGCGCCGGGTGCAGGAGGTCAATCTGACGTCGGTCTACCTGTGCTGCAAGGCCGCGCTGCCGTACATGCGGCGGCAGGGCAAGGGGGCGATCATCAACACCGCGTCGTTCGTGGCGGTGATGGGCGCGGCGACCTCGCAGATCTCGTACACCGCGTCCAAGGGCGGGGTGCTGGCGATGACGCGGGAGCTGGGCGTGCAGTTCGCCCGCGAGGGAATCCGGGTGAACGCGCTGTGCCCCGGGCCCGTGGACACCCCGCTGCTGCGCGAGCTGTTCGCGAAGGACCCGGAGCGGGCGGCGCGGCGGCTGGTGCACATTCCGCTGGGGCGGTTCGCGGCGGCCGAGGAGATCGCCGCCGCCGTGGCGTTCCTGGCCAGCGACGACGCCGGATTCATCACCGCCGCCGAGTTCCTGGTGGACGGCGGCATCTCCGGCGCCTACGTCACGCCGCTGTAGCGGGCGGGCCGCTCGGCGGACCCGCTCAGACCAGCGTCTTCCAGTACGACCACCAGCGGGTCAGGATCAGCAGGATGAGCACCCCGTACCAGAGCACCGGCACGACCCAGTGGAACTCCAGCACGGCGGTGCGCGCGCCCTCGGGCACCTTGATGATCCGGTGCTTGACGTTGTGCACCGCCGTGTACCAGAACGCGGCGATGGTCACGACCCAGGCGAGGCTGCACCACAGGCAGAGCGAGCCGATGCTGTACAGCGACTGGTACTGGAGCCAGGTGCAGAATCCGACACCGAACAGGGTGCCCGCCTGGAGGCCGAGCCAGAACCAGGGACGGTAGCGGGCGCCGGCCAGGATGCCCATCGCGACGCAGATCATGACCGGGTAGGCGATCATGCCGATCATCGGGTTCGGGAAGCCGAACGCGTGGGCCTGCTCGCTCTTCATGATGTTGCCGCAGGAGATGATCGGGTTCAGGCTGCACGCGGGGGTGTAATTCGGGTCTTCCAGCAGCTTGAACTTGTCATCGGTGATCACGAACGCGGCGACCGTGCCGAGCAGGCCGCAGATCAGCAGCAGCCAGGTGTACGCGCGCCCTGCTCCGATGCCGTCGGCCGGCCGCCGCTCGTCCTCGGCGCCGCCGTCCGTACGCGTCTCGTCCAACGCGGAAGTCGTCATGATCGCCGATCTCTTAGGTCGTGGGGAGCGGGCACCCAACATTGTGCACCAGGGCGGTCAGGACTGGATAAGTCCTGCACGCCCTGGTACACGGAAGAGGGTCAAACGAGCCGCGCCTTGACGCTCGCGACCACCTCGGCGAGCGGGACCGCAGTCTGCTCGCCGCTGCCCAGGTCCTTGAGCTGGACGACGCCCTCGGCGAGGTCCCGCTCCCCCGCGACGAGCGCGAATCGGGCGCCGGAGCGGTTCGCGGACTTCATCGCGTTCTTCATGCCCTTGCCGCCGAAGGCGAAGTCCGCGGCGATCCCGGCCCTGCGCAGCGCGGTGACCGTGCCGAACAGCGCCCGCCGCGCCTCGTCGCCGAGCGGTACGGCGTAGACGTCGGTGACCGCGGGAAGGGCCAGTTTCACGCCCTCCGAGCGCAGCGCGAGCACCGTACGGTCCACGCCCAGCGCCCAGCCGACCGACGGCAGCGCCGGGCCGCCGATCATCTCGGAGAGCCCGTCGTAGCGCCCGCCGCCGCCGACCGCGGACTGCGAGCCGAGCCCGTCGTGGACGAATTCGAAGGTGGTGCGGGTGTAGTAGTCCAGGCCGCGCACCAGCCGGGGGTCGTCCTCGAAGGCCACGCCCGCCTCGGTCAGCAGCGCGCGCACCTCCTCGTGGTACGCCTTGCACGCCTCGCACAGGTGGTCGCGGATCAGCGGCGCGTCGGCGAGCTGCTTCTGTACGGAGTCGCGCTTGTCGTCGAGCACCCGCAGCGGATTGATCTCGATCCGGGCGCGGGTCTCCTCGTCCAGGTCCAGGCCGCGCAGGTAGTCCTGGAGGGCGGCCCGGTAGACCGGACGGCACTCGCGGTCGCCGAGCGAGTTGAGCAGCAGCCGGAAGTCGCGCAGCCCGAGGTCGGTGTACGCGTCCACCGCCAGGATGATCAGCTCCGCGTCGAGCAGCGGGTCCTCGGCGCCGATCGCCTCCGCGCCGACCTGCGAGAAGTGCCGGTAGCGGCCCGCCTGCGGGCGCTCGTAGCGGTAGTAGGAGCCGGAGTACCAGAGCTTGACCGGCAGATTCCCCGTCTTGTGCAGATTGGCCTGGAGGGCCGCGCGCAGGACGGAGGCGGTGCCCTCGGGGCGCAGCGCGAGTTCGCTGCCGCCCTTGGTGGTGAGGGTGTACATCTCCTTGGTCACGATGTCGGTGGACTCCCCGACACCGCGGGAGAACAGTTCGACGTTCTCGAAACCGGGGGTCTCGACATAGCCGTAACCGGCCCGGCGGGCGGGCGCGGCGATGGCCTCGCGCACCGCGAGGAACACCGCGGAGTCGGGCGGCAGCAGGTCGTAGGTGCCCTTGGGGGCCTGGAAGGCGCGTACGGCGGAACTCACTGAATCCGTCACAATCCTCGTCGCGGAGCCGGGTCTCCGGCTCTTGGGCCGCGGGCCACCTCACCCAGGTAGGGGTTGGCGGCGCGCTCGCGGCCGATGGTCGTCTGGGGGCCGTGGCCGGAGAGCACCACGGTCGAGTCGTCGAGCGGCAGGCACACACGCGCCAGCGACTCGTACAGCTCGGCCATGGAGCCGCCGGGCAGGTCGGTGCGTCCGACGGAGCCGGCGAAGAGCAGGTCGCCGGAGAACAGCACCGACGGGATGTCGGCGGTCTCTGGCAGCCTGAACGTCACCGACCCCCTGGTATGGCCGGGCGCGTGCGCGACGGAGAACTCCAGACCCGCCACCGTCAGCGCGGCGCCGTCGGCCAGTTCCTTGACGTCGTCGGGCTCGCCGATGGTCAGCTCCCCCATCAGCGGCTGCCCGATGGCGCGGCCGAGCGCCTTCTCGGGGTCGCTGAGCATGTACCGGTCCTCGGGGTGGATCCAGGCGGGCACGTCGTGCGCGCCGCAGACCGGTACGACGGAGGCGACATGGTCGATGTGGCCGTGGCTGAGGATGACGGCGACGGGCTTCAGTCGGTGCTTGGCGAGCGTGTCCTCGACGCCCTGGACCGCGAGGTGGCCCGGGTCGACGATCACGCACTCCTCACCCGCGGCGGGGGCGACCACATAACAATTGGTGCCCCAGGCCCCGGCGGGGAACCCGGCAATGAGCACGTTCGTCCTTCTGTCGTCCGCGGTGTCGGCCGCGGGAGATATCGGCCGTTCACGAGCCTACCGGCCGCCGTACCGCCGCAGCGAACTCGTATTGTGCCTTCATCGGACCGCGTGCGGACTGGACGGGGGACGCGCATGCCGCGAAGATCTGCGGCACGCGTATTCGCGTTCGAGCGCACCGCGGCACACGGCCTGCCGACAGGTCGTGGACAGCGGAAACACAGTCATCGCACAGCACTCACGAGACACGACCGGGAGACGGCGAAGTGGTCACCAAGGATCAGCGGCGGCGGCAGCTCGCCCGGGAGAAGTTCGAGCGGCAGCAGCAGCGGCGGGTGCAGATGCGCCGCAAGTCGCGGACGCGCAATTCGGTGATCGCCGCCGTGCTCGCCGTGGTCGTCATCGGCGGCGGTTCCGCCTGGGGCCTGGGCGCCTTCGACAGCAGCGGCAAGAAGAAGTCCACGGACGACGCGGCGGCCAACGCCAGCGCGTCGCCGTCGGCGACCCCCTCGAAGGCGCCGGACCCGTGCGGCAAGGCGGACGCGGGCGCGCCGGGCACGGAGCAGTGGAAGACCGAGCCGAAGATGGCGATCGACAAGAGCGCGAAGTACACCTTCACGCTCCAGACGACCTGCGGCTCGATCCCGATCGCGCTGGACGCGGCGAAGGCCCCCGACACCACGAACTCCTTCAAGTTCCTCGCGGACAAGGGCTTCTTCGACCACACCAAGTGCCACCGGCTGACCACCGAGGGCATCTTCGTCCTCCAGTGCGGCGACCCGACCGCGCAGGGCAACGGCGGCCCCGGCTACACGATCCCGGACGAGAATCTGACGGCGTTCGGCAAGGCCGACGCGCAGAAGACCGTGACGTACCCGGCGGGCACCGTGGCCATGGCCAACACCGGCCAGGCGCACACCGGCGGCAGCCAGTTCTTCCTGGTCTACAAGGACAGCCCGCTGGCTCCGAGCTACACGCCGTTCGGCACGATCGACGCCGCCGGTATGAAGGTGCTCGACAAAATCGCCGCCGCGGGCGCCCAGCCCGCCGACCAGACGACGGGCAACACCGCGCCGAACGCGACCGTGGTGATCAACAAGGCGACCGTCAGCAAATCCTGATTGGGCCCGCATCGGATGCGGACAGCCGGGGTGCTGGTCGCCTATGTTGGCGTTGGACCGGTCAGGGCGTGCGGCCCAACCGGTGAAATTCTGTGGAAGATGCCCGGCCGTGAGCCGGCCGGGCATCACGTGGAGGAGGCGCTGTGAGCAGCGACCCGTGGGGCCGCGTCGATGAGACGGGGACCGTGTACGTGCGTACGGCCGACGGGGAGAAGGAGGTCGGTTCGTGGCAGGCGGGTTCTCCTGAGGAGGCGCTCGCCTACTTCGAGCGCAAGTACGAAGGACTCGTCGTGGAGATCGGCCTCCTCGAACGACGGGTGCGGACCACCGATCTCGCGCCCAAGGACGCGCTGGCCGCGATCGAGCACCTGCGCGTCTCGGTGACCGAGGCGCACGCGGTGGGCGACCTGGCGGCGCTGGGCGAACGGCTCGACGCGCTGGTCGCGCTGGTGGACTCCCGGCGCGAGGAGCGCAAGGCGGCCAGGGCGAAGCAGAGCGAAGAGGCGAAGGTCGCCAAGGAGCAGCTTGTCGCGGAGGCCGAGCAGCTCGCCGAGAGCGAGCAGTGGCGGACCGCGGGCGAGCGGCTGCGCGCCCTGGTCGACACCTGGAAGGGCCTGCCGCGACTCGACCGCAAGGCGGACGACGAGCTGTGGCACCGCTTCAGCCACGCCCGTTCGGTGTTCTCCAAGCGCCGCAAGGCGCACTTCGCGTCGCTCGACGCGCAGCGCGAGGAGGCCAGGCGGACGAAGGAGAAGCTGGTCACCGAGGCGCAGTCGCTGTCGAACTCGACGGACTGGGGGCCCACCGCGGCCCGCTACCGCGAGCTGATGACGGAGTGGAAGGCGGCCGGGCGTGCGCAGCGCGAGGCCGAGGACGATCTGTGGAACCGCTTCCGCGGCGCCCAGGACGTCTTCTTCGCCGCCCGCTCCGAGGTGTTCGCCGAGCGGGACACCGAGCAGCGCGACAACCTCGCGCTCAAGGAGGAGCTGGTCGTCGAGGCCGAGAAGCTGCTCCCGGTGACCGAGCTGAAGTCGGCGCGTGCCGCCTTCCGCTCGCTCAACGAGCGCTGGGAGGCCATCGGGCACGTGCCGCGGGACGCGCGGCCGCGGATCGAGGCCCGCATGCACGCGGTGGAGCGTGCGCTGGCCGAGTCCGAGGAAGCCGAGTGGCGGCGCACCAACCCCGAGGTCCGGGCGCGGGCGGCCGGTCTGACCGGTCAGCTCCAGGCGGCGGTCGAGAAGCTCCAGAAGCAGATCGACGCGGCGCGCTCCGCGGGGAACACCGCGAAGGCGGACAAGCTCCAGTCGGAGCTTGACGGGCGTCAGGCGCTGCTGGACGCGGCCCTGAAGGGCATGGGCGAGTTCGGCGGCTGACCGGCCGCTCGCACGCCCGACGGCCCCGGCACTCATGATGAGTGCCGGGGCCGTCGGGCGTCCGCGGGCCGGTGGTGGGTCGTGCCCGCCCGCCCGCGGCCTCGCTTACCTCTGGCGGCCCGAGGTCACCCGGTAGACGTCGTAGACGCCCTCCACGCCGCGTACCGCCTTCAGGACGTGGCCCAGGTGCTTCGGGTCGCCCATCTCGAAGGTGAAGCGGGAGGTGGCGACGCGGTCGCGGGAGGTCTGGACGGCCGCGGACAGGATGTTGACGTGCTGGTCGGACAGCACGCGGGTGACGTCCGAGAGCAGCCGGGACCGGTCGAGGGCCTCGACCTGGATGGCGACCAGGAAGACCGACGACTGGGTGGGCGCCCACTCGACCTCGATCATCCGCTCGGGCTGCTGCGAGAGCGAGTCCACGTTGACGCAGTCGGCGCGGTGCACCGAGACGCCGTTGCCGCGGGTGACGAAGCCGATGATCGGGTCGCCCGGCACCGGGGTGCAGCAGCGGGAGAGCTTGACCCAGACGTCGCTGGCGCCCTTGACGATGACACCGGGGTCGGCGTTGGCCCGCCGCTTGGTGCGCCCCTGCGTGGGGGTGGTGATCTCCGCGATGTCCTCGGTGGCGCCCTCTTCGCCGCCGAGCGCGTCGACCAGCTTCTGCACGACGGACTGCGCGGTGATGTGCCCCTCGCCGATCGCCGCGTAGAGCGCGGAGATGTCGGGGTAGCGCATCTCGTGCGCGAGGGTGACCAGCGAGTCGCCGGTGAGCACCCGCTGGATCGGCAGATTCTGCTTGCGCATCGCGCGGGCGATGGCTTCCTTGCCCTGCTCGACCGCTTCCTCGCGGCGCTCCTTGGAGAACCAGGCGCGGATCTTGTTGCGCGCCCGCGGCGACTTGACGAAGCCCAGCCAGTCGCGGGACGGCCCGGCCCCGGCGGCCTTGGAGGTGAAGACCTCGACGGTGTCGCCGTTGTCGAGCGTCGACTCCAGCGGTACGAGGCGGCCGTTGACACGGGCGCCTATGGTCCGGTGGCCGACCTCGGTGTGCACGGCATACGCGAAGTCCACCGGGGTGGCGCCCGCGGGCAGCGCTATCACGTCGCCCTTGGGCGTGAAGACGAAGACCTCGCTCTGCGAGAGGTCGAAGCGCAGCGACTCCAGGAACTCGCCGGGGTCCTCGGTCTCCTTCTGCCAGTCCAGGAGCTGGCGCAGCCACGCCATGTCGTTGACCGCGTCGTCCTTCTTGTCGGACCGCGGGCTGTCGGTGCGCACCTTGGAGGCGCCCGCCACCGCCTCCTGCTTGTACTTCCAGTGCGCGGCGATGCCGTACTCGGCGCGGCGGTGCATGTCGAAGGTACGGATCTGCAGTTCGACGGGCTTGCCGCTGGGCCCGATGACCGTCGTGTGCAGCGACTGGTACATGTTGAACTTGGGCATCGCGATGTAGTCCTTGAACCGGCCGGGGACCGGATTCCATCGCGCGTGGATGGTGCCGAGCGCCGCGTAGCAGTCGCGGACGGTGTCGACCAGGACGCGGATGCCCACCAGGTCGTAGATCTCCGCG
The DNA here is from genome assembly GCF_040610915.1 of Streptomyces sp. NPDC003300. Lineage (NCBI taxonomy): Bacteria > Bacillati > Actinomycetota > Actinomycetes > Kitasatosporales > Streptomycetaceae > Streptomyces > Streptomyces sp. NPDC003300. The sequence goes on from NZ_JBEXNE010000001.1 coordinate 11,420, forward strand.
AAGTCCCGGCCGCGGACGATCATCTTCTGGTAGACGCTGTAGTAGTGCTTCGGGCGGCCGGTGACGGTGGCCTTGATCCGGGCGGCGCGCAGGTCCTGCTGGACCTGGTCGGTGACCACGGCGAGGTATTCGTCGCGCTTGGGGGCGCGCTCGGCGACCAGCCGGACGATCTCGTCGTACATCTTGGGGTAGAGGATCGCGAAGGCGAGGTCCTCCAGCTCCCACTTGATGGTGTTCATGCCCAGCCGGTGCGCCAGCGGGGCGTAGATCTCCAGCGTCTCGCGGGCCTTCTTCTCCTGCTTCTCGCGCTTGAGATAGCGCATCGTGCGCATATTGTGCAGCCGGTCGGCGAGCTTGATCACCAGGACGCGGGGGTCCTTGGCCATCGCGACGACCATCTTGCGCACGGTCTCGGCCTGCGCGGCCTCGCCGAATTTGACCTTGTCGAGCTTGGTGACGCCGTCGACCAGCAGCGCCACCTGGTCGCCGAAGTCGCGGCGCAGCGCGTCCAGGCCGTACTCGGTGTCCTCGACGGTGTCGTGCAGCAGCCCGGCCATCAAGGTGGCGGGGTCCATGCCCAGTTCGGCGAGGATCGTGGTGACGGCCAGCGGGTGCGTGATGTACGGGTCGCCGCTCTTGCGCTTCTGGCCGCGGTGCCAGCGCTCGGCGACCTGGTAGGCCCGCTCGATCTGCCGGAGCTGGGCGCTGTCGCCCTTCGGGTCGTTGCCCCGCACCACGCGCAGCAGCGGTTCGAGCACCGGGTTGTACGGGCTGGAGCGCTGCACGCCGAGCCGGGCGAGGCGGGCGCGGACGCGGCTGGAGGAGGCCCCGGGACGCGTCGGCGCGACGCTGCCGGGCGTACGCACCGGGCGTACGGCGGGCGCGGCCGGTTCTGGCGCGGCGGGCTTGGCGGGCGCGGGAGCGGGGGTGGGTGCGGCGGTCCGGCTGTCGGCGGACGTCCCCGTGCCACCCGCGGCCGGTTCCTTCCCGCCCGCGGCGTCGAGTGGCTGGGCCTGGTCTGGCAAGAGCACTCCTCACGCGGGGTAGAAGTTCCATGGTATCGACCTGCGGCGAGAGGCGGGCGCCCGAGCCCGCCGGGCGCCCGCCTCAGCGGCCCCGTACGGGCCCCGCGTACGCCGTACGGGGCCGCAGGACGCTCGTAGGAGGCCGCAACCGGGCCCCGCGGACCCGAATGGCGTACGAGAGCCCGTACGCGGCCCGAGAGCCCGTACGCGGTCCGGAGCGCGTCAGATCGCGACGAGGGTGTCCAGGGGGGCGTCCCCCAGGACCCGGGCCAGCCGCGCCCGGCCGCCGAGGAAGCCCAGCTCCAGCAGGACGGCCACGCCCGCGACGGTCGCGCCGGTCCGCCGGATCAGCTCAAGCGAGGCTTCCGCGGTGCCGCCGGTGGCCAGGACGTCGTCGATCACCAGGACGCGGTCGCCCTCGGCGAAGGCGTCGACCTGCACCTCGATCTCGGCGGTGCCGTACTCCAGGTCGTACGACTGCGCCAGGGTCTTTCCGGGCAGTTTGCCCGCCTTGCGGACCGGGACGAAGCCGAGGCCCGCGCGGGCGGCGGCCGGGGCGGCGAGGATGAAGCCGCGGGCTTCGAGGCCGACGACCTTGGTGGCGCCGTGCCGCGCGCACAGGGCGGCGAGCGCGTCCACCAGGGCGCTGAAGGCGACGGGGTCGGCCAGCAGCGGGGTGATGTCCTTGAAGATCACGCCGGGCTGGGGGTAGTCCGGTACGTCGCGGATGCGGCCGAGCAGCAGTTCCCTGAGCTCGGCGGAGGCTGCGTCCGTGGTGGTCATCGCGCTACTTTCGTCGGTTCATGTCGCGTCGGTCCATGACGTGCTTGTCGTTCCACGGCGCTTCGGGCCATGGAGCGCTCGTCGGTCGACGAGGGTCGGTCGATGAGGTTCGGAAAACGGAAAATCGCCGCCGCCCGGTCGGTGTCGACCGGGCGGCGGCGATTCACGGTCAGCGCCGCTTGCCCGAGGGGCGGTTGCGGCCACCACGGGTGCCGCGGTTGGCGGACGCGCCGCGGGTGCCGCCGGAACGGCTGCCCGGGGCGGTGCCCTGGGCCCGCGGGCCCACCACACCGGCGCCGGCCGCTGCGGCTTCCGCCTGGTCGTCGTCGTCCCCGTCCCCGTCCTCGGGGTCGGCGGGCTCCTCGCCGCGGGCGGCCGCCTCGGCGGCCTTCGTGGCGTCGGAGGCCCGGCGGGCGAGCACCCGCTTGCGGACCTGCTTCATCGCCGGGTCGCGCTCCTTGAGGTCCGCGACGATCGGGGTCGCGATGAAGATCGAGGAGTACGCACCGGCGGTGAGGCCGACGAACAGCGCGAGCGCGATGTCGTTGAGCATGCCCGCGCCGAGGATGCCGCCACCGATGAAGAGCAGCGCGCCGACCGGCAGCAGGGCGACGACCGTGGTGTTGATCGACCGCACCAGGGTGCCGTTGAGGCTGCGGTTGGCGATCTCGCTGTAGGTGTACCTGTTCTGCTTGGTGATGTCCTTGGTGGACTCCTTCAGACCGTCGAAGACGACGACGGTGTCGTAGAGGGAGTAACCGAGGATGGTGAGCAGACCGATCACCGTGCCCGGTGTGACCTCGAAGCCCACGATGGCGTAGACACCGACCGTGATCGTGAGGTCGTGGAGCAGGGCGATCAGTGCCGCGACGGCCTTGCGCCATTCGAAGGCGATGGCCAGATAGGCGACCACCAGCACCAGGAAGATGATCAGACCCTGAAGGGCCTTGTGGGAGATCTCCTTGCCCCAGCTCGGACCGACGATCTGCGCGTCGATGTCCTTGAGCGGGATGCCCAGTTCCTTGGAGATGTTCTGCTGGACGGACTTGGACGCCTCGGTGGAGATGTCGCTGACCTGGATGCGGAGCTTTCCGCTGCCCAGCTTCTGGATCGTCGCGTCGTGGCCGGCGGTGTGGCCCTCGATCTTGCTCTGCGCGTCCGCGACCGAGATGGAGGTCTTGGCCGTGGTGAAGTCCGCGCCGCCGGAGAACTCGATGCCGAGCTTGAGGCCGTTGACCACCAGGCCGACCGCGGCGACGACCGTGATCAGGATCGATACGCCGTACCAGATCTTGCGGTGGCCGACGAAGTCGTACGCGATCTCGCCGCGGTGCAGCCGGTGACCGAGATTGCTGAGCTTGGACATCAGGCTTCCTTCGTCTCGGTGGGCCGGTTGTGGCGGACGCTCCGACGCAGCGGCGCCTTCACGCCGAGCGCCTTGGGATCGAGACCGGACCACCTGTGGCCCTGAGCGAAGAACGGGCGACGGGCGAGGATCGTCATCAGCGGCTTGGTGAACAGGAACACCACGACGACGTCGAGCACGGTGGTGAGACCGAGCGTGAACGCGAAGCCCTGGACCTTGCCGACCGTCACGGTGAACAGCACGGCGGCGGCGAGGAAGGACACGAAGTCCGACACCAGGATGGTGCGCCGGGCGCGCGGCCAGCCGCGGGCGACCGCGGGTTGCAGCGAGCGGCCCTCACGGAGCTCGTCCCTGATCCGTTCGAAGAAGACGATGAACGAGTCGGCGGTGATACCGATGGCGACGATGGCACCACAGACCGCGGGCAGGTTCAGTGCGAAGCCGATCGCCTCACCGAGCAGACACATGATCGTGTAGGTGAGCGCGCCCGAGACCACGAGGCTCGCGAGCGCCACCAGGCTCAGTCCGCGGTAGTAGGCGAACATGTAGAGCACGACCAGGACGAGGCCGACGGCGCCGGCGATCAGACCGCCGCGGAGCTGCTCGCCGCCGAGGGCGGGAGAGACCGTGGTCGTGTCCTGGATGGAGAACGCCAGGGGCAGCGAGCCGTACTTCAGCACGTTCGCCAGGTCCTCGGCGGACTTCTGGGTGAAGCTGCCGGAGATCTGGGCGCTGCCGCCGGGCAGGGCCTGGGAGACCGACGGGGCCGAGACGACGTTGCCGTCCAGGTCGATCGCGAACTGGTTGTTCGGCTGGGCCTGGGAGGCGAGGTCGCCGGTGACCTTGGTGAACTGGCTGGCGCCCTTGGAGTCGAACGTCAGGTTGACGACCCAGCCGTTGCCCTGCTGCGAGTCGAAGTTCGCGCTGGCGCCGGAGACGCGCTTGCCGTCGATCAGCGTCGGGCCGAGCGCGTACTTGATCCACTGGTTGCCCTGCTGACCGCAGGCGACGACCTTGTCACCGGGCTTGGTGCCCTTGCTGGCCGCGGTGCGCTGCGTGGGGTCGGTGCAGTCGAGCTTGTCGAGCTTCGCCTGGAGGTCGGCGGGGATCGACAGGTCGGCGGCGCCCGTGCCGGGCGTGGTGGCCGGGTTGCTGGGCGTCGCGGTGGGCGTCGGTGTCGGCGCCTTGTTCACACTCGACTTCAGCGCGTCGGTGACGGCGCGGCCCTGCGGACTGGACGTGGTGCTCCCGGTGGCCTTCGGAGTGCCCGTCGCGCTGGGCGTGCCGCTCGGCTTCGGCGTCGTACCGCCGGAGGCAGAGGGGCTGGCCGAGGGCTTGGGCGCGGCCGTGGCCGGGTTGCCGTCCGCGGCGGTCAGCACCTGGCGGAAGGCGAGCTGCGCGGTGGTGCCCACCTGCTGCTCGGCCTGGGCGGCGTTGGTGCCCTTGGGGATGTTGACGATGATGTTGTTCGATCCCTGGGTCTGCACCTCCGCCTCGGAGACACCGAGTCCGTTGACACGGCGGTTGATGATGCTGACCGCCGTGTTCATATTGGACTTGGTGACCGCGTTCCCCTGGTCCGCCTTGGCGGTCAGCGTGATGCTGACACCGCCGGCCAGGTCGATGCCCAGTCGGGGAGTGGTGTTGCCGGAGAGGAACATTCCTCCGGTCAGCGCCACCAGGGCGATCACGATCACGGCCAGAGCGCGCCCGGGGTATCCCTGACTCCCCGGGGACGGCCTGCGGCCCTTGTTGGCTGCTGCCACCTTCTTGATTCTCCCTGTCCTACCGCCCCTGAGCCTGCACGCTCATGGGGTGGCCACGAAGTTGTGAGAGCCGGACCCTTACTTGGACGTGGAGTCGGGGCCGTCCTGCCCCGGCGCGTCCTCGGTCTTGCTCAGATCGATGCGGTGCTCGCCCGAGTCCTTGGCGTCCTTCTTGACGTCGTCCGTCGCAGCGGCATCCCCGGAAGCCGCGTCGGCGGTGACGTCGCCTTCGGTGTCCTCGGTGTCGTCGTGCTCGATCTCCTCCGGCTCGATGCCGTGCACGATCCGGTTGAACTCCTCTTCGGCCAGCACGGCGCCGATGGCGTTCTTCGCGAAGTGTGCGTGCACCCCGTCCGTCAGCTCAAGGAGGACCGTCTCCTCGTTCACTTCCTTGACCACGGCGTACATGCCACCGATCGTGCGGACGCCCGATCCGGGCTCCATCTGGTTCCGCATGGTCAGTGCCTGGCGCTGCTTGTTCTTGGCCGAGCGCGTCATCATGAACATGACGCCAACAATCAGGACCAAGGGGAGGAGAGTGACGATACTCACGGTCTGGACGTTCCTTCGCACGGCCAACGTGGGGCTGGCCTGGGTTTCGGGATGTGGGTGCCGATCCGGAGGAAGGGCGTCGGCGGAGTCTAAGCGCTGGCTCGCCGCCTGAACAACGCCAAGCATGGCACTGGGGTTCCTGAAGGGGCGAGTCTATCGGCGGTCAGGGTCCGAACAACCCGCTCTGTCCGGGTCCGGCGGGATTGTGCGGCGGTACCAGACCGAGGTGCGTCCAGGCCGCGGGCGTGGCCACCCGGCCGCGCGGTGTCCGGGCCAGCAGGCCCTCCCTGACGAGGAACGGCTCGGCGACCTCCTCGACGGTCTCGCGCTCCTCGCCGACCGCGACGGCGAGCGTGGACAGGCCGACGGGCCCGCCGCCGAAGAGCTTCAGCAGCGCCTGGAGCACGGCCCGGTCCAGCCGGTCGAGACCGCGCTCGTCCACCTCGTAGACCTCCAGCGCCTTGGCGGCGATCTCCCGGCTGATCACACCGTCCGCCCTGACCTGGGCGTAGTCGCGGACCCGGCGCAGCAGCCGGTTGGCGATCCGGGGGGTGCCGCGGGAGCGTCCGGCGATCTCGGCGGCGCCGTCGTCGGCGACCTCGACGTCCAGCAGCCCGGAGGAGCGGCGGATGACCTTCTCCAGTTCGGCGGGGGCGTAGAACTCCATGTGGCCGGTGAAGCCGAAGCGGTCGCGCAGCGGGGGCGGCAGCAGTCCGGCCCTGGTGGTGGCGCCGACCAGGGTGAAGGGCGGCAGTTCCAGCGGGATCGCGGTCGCGCCGGGGCCCTTGCCGACGATCACGTCGACCCGGTAGTCCTCCATCGCCATGTAGAGCATTTCCTCGGCGGGCCGTGACATCCGGTGGATCTCGTCGAGGAAGAGCACCTCGCCCTCCTGGAGCGAGGACAGGATCGCGGCGAGGTCGCCCGCGTGCTGGATGGCGGGTCCCGAGGTGATCCGGATGGGCACGCCCATCTCGGCCGCGATGATCATCGACAGCGTCGTCTTGCCGAGGCCGGGGGCGCCGGAGAGCAGGACGTGGTCCGCGGTGCCCTGGCGCTGGCGGGCGGCCCTGAGCACCAGGTCGAGCTGCTGCCGTACGCGCTCCTGCCCGATGAACTCCCCCAGGTCCTTGGGGCGCAGCGCCGCCTCGACCGCCTGGTCCTCATGGTCGGCGGTGGCGCCGACCAGTCGCTCCGGCCGCTCGTCGGTGGCGTCGTCCCAGTTCATGGTTGGTCTCTCGGGTCGGTGTGGGGTCGGCGGTACGGACCGGCGTCACCGGTACGGGTGCGGCCGGCGGCGTCAACAGGGCGGTCAGCGGGTGCGGTTGAGGGTCTGGAGGGCCGCGCGCAGCAGCGCGCCGACGTTCGGCTCCCGCTCGGCCTCGGCCTGCGGGGTGACGGCGGCGACCGCCTCGTCGGCCTCGCGGGTGGCGTAGCCGAGGCTGAGCAGCGCGGCGTGCAGCTGCTCGCGCCAGGAGTCGCCGACCGGGCTGCCGATTCCCCGGTCCGCGCCGGAGCCGACCGGTTCGCCCAGCCGGTCCTTCAGCTCCAGGAGCAGCCGCTGCGCTCCCTTCTTGCCGATGCCGGGCACCGCGGTCAGCGCCTTCTCGTCGCCGACCGCGACCGCGGAGCGCAACGCGTCCGGGGTGTGCACGGCGAGCATCGTCTGGGCGAGTCTGGGGCCGACTCCGCTGACGGTCTGGAGCAGTTCGAAGACCTGCCGCTCGTCCTCGTCCGCGAAGCCGTAGAGGGTGAGCGAGTCCTCGCGGACCACCAGGGAGGTGGCGAGCTTGGCGGGCTGGCCGATCCGCAGCGCGGCCAGGGTGTTCGGGGCGCACTGGACGGCCATGCCCACGCCGCCGACCTCGATGACCGCGGTGTCGGGGGCGAGCGCGGCGACCTGGCCGCTGACGAAGGCGATCACTTGGCGGACTCCTGGGGTCGTACGGGGCGGTGGGCGGCGATGGCCTGCTGGAGGCGGTTGGTGGCGGCGCCGCGCCAGATGTGACAGATGGCCAGTGCCAGCGCGTCGGCGGCGTCGGCCGGTTTCGGCGGGGCGTCGAGCCGCAGCAGCCGGGTCACCATCGCGCCGACCTGCGCCTTGTCGGCCCGGCCGCTGCCGGTGACGGCGGCCTTGACCTCGCTGGGGGTGTGCAGGTGGACGGGCAGGCCGCGGCGGGCGGCGCACAGCATGGCGACCGCGCTCGCCTGGGCGGTGCCCATCACGGTGCGCACATTGTGCTGGCTGAAGACCCGCTCCACGGCGACCGCCTCCGGGCGGTGTTCGTCGAGCCACTCCTCGATGCCGCACTCGATCAGGACGAGCCGGTCGCCGATCTCCGCGTCGGCCGGGGTGCGTACGACGCCGACGCCGACCATCGTCAGCGGGCGTCCGGGAACGCCGTCCACCACTCCGATGCCGCACCGGGTCAGACCCGGGTCCACGCCGAGCACTCGCATGCCGCCCCCTTCCGCGCCCGTCAGCCGCCGTCTTCGCCAACCTGTTCGTGCAGGTTATCGGTTGGGGCCGACAAACAGCGGAGGGGCCGACGGGGTGTGTCCCGTCGGCCCCTCCGGCTGACCGTCCGTCAGGGTCCGCTCGCGCGCGGCCCCGGCGTCACCGCCTGAGCGCGGCTCAGGCGTCGACCTTCTCCATGACCTCGTCGGAGACGTCGAAGTTGGCGAAGACGTTCTGCACGTCGTCGCTGTCCTCCAGCGCGTCGATGAGCTTGAAGATCTTGCGCGCGCCGTCCTCGTCCAGCTCCACCTGCATGGTGGGCAGGAAGTTGGCGTCGGCCGAGTCGTAGTCGATCCCGGCCTCCTGGAGCGCCTTGCGGACCGGCACCAGGTCGGTGGCCTCGCTGATCACCTCGAAGGACTCACCGAGGTCGTTGACCTCCTCGGCGCCCGCGTCGAGCACCGCGTCCAGCACGTCGTCCTCGCCCAGCTCAGCCTTGGGGACGATCACCACGCCCTTGCGGTTGAACAGGTACGACACCGAGCCCGGATCGGCCATCGAGCCGCCGTTGCGGGTCATGGCCACCCGCACGTCGGACGCGGCGCGGTTGCGGTTGTCGGTCAGGCACTCGATGAGCACCGCGACACCGTTGGGACCGTAGCCCTCGTACATGATCGTCTGGTAGTCGGCGCCACCGGCTTCGAGACCGGCGCCGCGCTTGACCGCGCTGTCGATGTTCTTGTTCGGTACCGAGCTCTTCTTCGCCTTCTGGATGGCGTCGAACAGCGTCGGGTTGCCGTCCGGGTCGGCGCCACCGGTCCGCGCCGCGACCTCGATGTTCTTGATCAGCTTCGCGAAGAGCTTGCCGCGCTTGGCATCGATCACGGCCTTCTTGTGCTTGGTCGTAGCCCATTTAGAGTGGCCGGACATCCGACTGTCTCCTTCGCGTCACCAAATGCTGTCTTTCGTCGCGCCGTCGATCCTACCGGGATCCGGTCAGCCCGCCGCGCGCACAGTGTCCACGAAGAATTCATGGACCCGGTGGTCGCCGGTCAGTTCGGGATGGAACGACGTGGCGAGCACATTGCGCTGACGGACGGCGACGATGTGGCCACCGTACTCGGCGAGCACCTCCACGTCCGCACCCACCGACTCGACCCACGGCGCGCGGATGAAGACGCCCTCGACCGGGCCGCCCTCGACGCCCGTGACGTCGACGACCGCTTCGAAGGACTCGTTCTGCCTGCCGAAGGCGTTGCGGCGGACGATCATGTCGATGCCGCCGAAGGTCTCCTGGCCGGACCTGGGGTCGAGGATCTTGTCGGCGAGCATGATCAGTCCCGCGCAGGTGCCGTAGACCGGCAGGCCGCCGCGGATCGCCTCGCGCAGCGGTTCCATCAGGCCGAAGAGCACGGCGAGCTTGGAGATGGTGGTGGACTCGCCGCCGGGTATCACCAGGCCGTCGATTCCGGCCAGTTCCTCCGGGCGCCGGACGGGACCGGCCGCGGCGTCCGCCGCGGCCAGTGCCGTCAGATGCTCCCGGACGTCGCCCTGGAGTGCCAGGACGCCGATCGTGGGAGAGCTGGTCATCGTCGCCTTACCAGCCGCGGTTGGCGTAGTGCTCGGACTCCGGGAGGGTGTCGATGTTGATGCCGACCATGGCCTCGCCGAGGTTGCGGGAGGCGTCCGCGATGACCTTCGGGTCGTCGAAGAAGGTGGTGGCGCGGACGATCGCGGCGGCGCGCTTGGCCGGGTCGCCGGACTTGAAGATGCCGGAGCCGACGAAGACGCCCTCGGCGCCGAGCTGGCGCATCAGGGCGGCGTCGGCCGGGGTGGCCACACCGCCCGCGGAGAACAGCACGACGGGCAGCTTGCCCAGCACCGACACCTCCTTGACCAGCTCGTACGGGGCGCGCAGGTCCTTGGCGGCGGCGTACAGCTCGTTGTTGTCCAGGCCCTTGAGGCGGGAGATCTCGCCCTTGATCTGGCGCAGGTGGCGGACGGCCTCGACCACGTTGCCGGTGCCGGCCTCGCCCTTGGAGCGGATCATGGCCGCGCCCTCGGCGATCCGGCGCAGGGCCTCGCCGAGGTTGGTGGCGCCGCAGACGAAGGGGGTGGTGTAGGCCCACTTGTCGGAGTGGTTGACCTCGTCGGCGGGGGTCAGCACCTCGGACTCGTCGATGTAGTCGACGCCGAGCGCCTGGAGGACCTGGGCCTCGACGAAGTGGCCGATCCGGGACTTGGCCATCACGGGGATGGACACCGCGTTGATGATGCCCTCGATCATGTCCGGGTCGGACATCCGGGCCACACCGCCCTGCGCGCGGATGTCGGCCGGAACCCGCTCCAGTGCCATGACGGCGACGGCGCCCGCGTCCTCGGCGATCTTCGCCTGCTCCGGGGTGACGACATCCATGATCACGCCGCCCTTGAGCTGCTCGGCCATACCGCGCTTGACGCGTGCGGTGCCGGTCTCGGGGGTGGTGGCGGAGGGGCTGGTGGACACGGTGACCTCACTCGCTGACGAAATCGGTGGCTTTTCTCCATGGTCCGGCCGGTCGCCGGGGGCGGGAAAGGGCCAATTCCGCCGCGGTGGCTCCCCGCGGGCCGGCGGGTGGCCGTGTGGCCCGCGCGGATCGGTGTGTCCGGCGGGTGCCGGTGCGCTCCGTGGTGCCGGGGCGTTCAGTGCGACCCGGCGCCGTCCGCCGTGAGCGGCACCGGCGGCTCGTCGTCCATCTCGAAGGCCAGCGGGAAGGGTGCGTGGCCCGCGAGCCGGAACCAGCGCACCACGCGGTGTCTGCGGACCGCCCGCGCGGCGCGGACCGCGTCGTTGTGGAAGCGCCGGGCCATCGGCACCCGCCGTACCGACTGGGTCAGCTCCTTGATCGCCTCGGTGCCGCCCGGCGCCTCCCCGATCTCGGCGACCGCGCCCGGCTCGGAGAAGACCGCGCGCAGCGCCTGGCTCAGCTCGCTCTCGGCGACCTCCCGCTGCTCCGGCTCGGCCTGCCGGGCGGCGTGCGCGGACTCGTACAGCACGATCGACGCGGCCGGGTCCAGCACACCGGCCGTGGCCAGTTCCTGGGCGACCGAGGCGCGGCGCAGCAGTTGCGCGTCCAGGGCGGCGCGCGCCGCGTCGATCCGGGCGTGCAGGCGGTCGAGGCGCCCGGCCGTCCAGCTCAGGTAGAGGCCGATCGCGACGATCGCGACCGCGACCCAGATGATAGTGGTCACTGTCAGTCCCTTGCCAGGCCGAATCTCGCCCGAAGGCTGGTGCGTTCGTCCGCGGCGACATGCGCGGCGCCGTCGGTGACGGTCTCGTAGACGGACAGGATGTCACCGCCGACCACCGACCAGTCGAATCGCCGCACATGGGCGCTGCCGCGGGTGCGCAGTTCGGTACGGCGGGCGGGGTCGCCGAGCAGCCGCAGGGCGGCGGCGGCGAGCGCGTCGGCGTCCTCGTTGGCGAAGAGTTCGCCCGCCGCGCCCTGGTCGAGGACCTGCGCGAAGGCGTCGAGGTCGCTGGCGAGCACGGCGGCGCCCGCCGACATCGCCTCGACCAGGATGATCCCGAACGACTCGCCGCCGGTGTTGGGCGCCACGTAGACGTCGACGCTGCGCAGCAGCCGCGCCTTGTCCTCGTCGCTGACCATGCCGAGGAATTCGACCCGGTCGCGCATCGCCTCGGGCAGCGACTCGACGGCCTCCTCCTCGTCGCCGCGGCCCGCGACCAGCAGCCGGGTGCCGGGCCGTTCGGCGAGGATCTTCGGCAGTGCCCGGATCAGCACGGGCAGGCCCTTGCGCGGCTCGTCGATCCGCCCGATGAAGCCGATCGTGCCGCCCTGCCACTCCTTCTTGGGCTCGGCCCGCGCGAAGAAGTCCACGTCGACGCCGTTGGGGATGACGACCGCGTCGCCGCCCAGGTGCTCGACCAGGGTGCGGCGGGCGTACTCGCTGACCGCGATCCGGGCCCTGATCTTCTCCAGCGCGGGTTGCAGGATCGGGTACGCGGCGATCATCGCGCGCGACCGCGGGTTGGAGGTGTGGAAGGTGGCCACGATCGGGCCCTGCGCCGCCCAGCAGGCCAGCAGGCCGAGCGAGGGCGAGGCGGGTTCGTGGATGTGGATGACGTCGAAGTTGCCGTCGTGCAGCCAGCGGCGGACCCGGGCGGCGGACAGGAAGCCGAAGTTGAGCCGGGCGACCGAGCCGTTGTACGGGACCGGCACGGCGCGGCCCGCCGACACCACGTACGGCGGCAGCGGTGTCTCGTCGTCGGCGGGGGCGAGCACGGAGACCTCGTGGCCGAGGCCGATCAGGTGCTCGGCGAGGTCGCGGATGTGGAACTGGACGCCGCCGGGGACGTCCCAGGAGTACGGGCAGACGATCCCGATCCTCACGTTTTCTCCGTTCCGGAGTGGTCAGGTGGGCCGCCGGCCGTACCGCCCGCGCCCGACGGGCCGTCCGTGCCGGCCGTGCTGTGGGCGCCGTCCGTGCCGTCGGCCCTACCGGCGCCTTCGGCCGCGGCGGTGCCCGGGCCGCCCCGCGGGGAGACGCCGGACGTGCCCTCCGCCGTTGCTCCCGCGCTCTCCCCCGCCGTGTCGGCGCCGCCCGCCGGGGGTTCGGGGCGGGGTTCGAGGTCGGACAGCCACAGGCGTTGCAGCATGTGCCAGTCCTCGGGGTGCTCGGCGATGCCGGAGGCGTACGCGTCGGCCAGTCGCTGCGTCATCGCGGCCGTCTTGGACGTACGGTCGCCGGTCGCGGGGACCTCGACCGGCGGGTGGACGCGACCGCGCATGACGGGCGACTCGTCGTACCAGAGGGTGACGGGGAGCAGCAGCGCTCCGGTCTGCTGGGCGAGCATGGCCGGGCCCGCGGGCAGCCGGGTCCGCTCGCCGAAGAAGTCGACCTCGACGCCGCTGGCCGACAGGTCGCGGTCGGCGACCAGGCAGACCAGGCCGCCGGACCGCAGCCGCCGGGCCAGGGTGCCGAAGGCGGCGCCGCCGGTGTGCGGCAGCACCTCCATGCCCAGGCTCTCGCGGTAGGCGACGAAGCGGTCGTACAGCGTCTCGGGCTTCAGGCGCTCGGCGACGGTGGTGAAGGGGGTGTCGAGCGCGGTGGTCACCCAGGCGCCGGCCAGGTCGTAGTTGGCCATGTGCGGCAGCGCCAGGATGACGCCGCGTCCGGCGGCGAGGCCGTCGGTCAGGTAGTGGACGTCGGCGGGGTCGAAGCCGCCGCGGATGCGGTCCTTGCTCCAGGCCGGGAGCCGGAAGGACTCCATCCAGTAGCGCAGGTAGGACCGCATGACCGAGCGCGACAGCGCGCGCAGCCGTGCCTCGTCGGCGTCCGGCACGACCCGGACCAGGTTGGCCTCGAGGCGTCGGACGCCCTTGCCGCGCTGCCGCCACGTGACGTCCGCGATGGCGCGGCCGAGCGCTCGGGCGGCCGGTTCCGGCAGCGTCTTGACCGCGCTCCAGCCGAGCCCGTAGAGCCCGTCGGCGAGGCTCCCCCTGAGCCGCGCGGCCCGGGAGGCGTCCTCGCTCACGCGCTGCTCCCCTGCCCCGAGGTGGCGGCGGCTGCGGCGTCGGCCTCCGCGGACTCGCGGCGTACGGTGACGACCCGCTGGACGAGGGTGACCAGGCTGCCCGCGGCGACCGCCCACAGGGCGATCGGCAGCAGGTACTGGATGCCGGGGACGCCGAATTTGTGCAGGCCGGCGAAGCCGCACAGGGTCAGCGTGATCACCAGGCGCTCGGCGCGCTCGACCAGGCCGTTGACGTTCACCGGCAGGCCGATCGCCTCGCCGCGCGCCTTGGTGTAGGACACCACCTGGCCGCTGGCCAGGCAGAAGATCGTCACCGCGCACAGCACGAGGTCGTCGCCGCGGCCCGCGTACCACATGGCGAGTCCGCCGAAGATGCCCGCGTCGGCGACCCGGTCGAGGGTCGAGTCGAGGAAGGCGCCCCAGCGGCTGGAGACCCCGGCCTGGCGGGCCATGTTGCCGTCCACCAGGTCGGAGAAGACGAAGAGCGTGATCACCACGGTGCCCCAGAAGAACTCGCCCCTGGGATAGAAGGCCAGTGCGCCCGCCATGACACCCGCGGTGCCGAGCAGGGTCACCGCGTCGGGGCTGACCCCCTTGCGGAGCAGAAATGCGGCGAACGGCGTGAGAACACGCGTGAAGAACGCACGCGCGTACTTGTTCAGCATGGCCTTCCCGACAGGTCGGAGGATGGTGTCACGGCGGCCGGAGCGGCAGCCGGATGGCCCATCGTAGCCAGCCCGCGCGCACCGGATGTCCCAGGCCGTGCCGGAGCGGCGGGGGCGGCGGCCCGGCGTACGACGTATGGACGCACCCGGACGGCCGTGGGAAGGTCGAAAGACCGCGGGCGTCGTCGAGGCCGCCTGTGCGTGGAGCGGTCTCCCGTGGCGCCCCTGTGACGCGCCCCCCACCGAGGGCGCGGTCCGTGCAGTGAGGACCGGGAGGCGAGAACGCGTGGGTGGTGCAGCGGACAGGAGAGACGCACAGCCAGGAGCCGCCGGAAGGGCACCGGCGGCCGACCGCCCCGAGAACGTGCGCAATGTGGTGCTGGTCGGCCATTGCGGATCGGGCAAGACGACATTGGTGGAGGCGCTGGCGCTGACCACCGGCGCGGTGAACCGGGCGGGCCGGGTCGAGGACGGCGGCTCGGTGTCCGACCACGACGAGATCGAGCAGCGGCAGCAGCGCTCCGTACAGCTCTCGCTCGTCCCCGTGGAGTGGGGCGGGATCAAGGTCAATTTGCTGGACACTCCCGGATACGCCGATTTCGTCGGGGAGTTGAGGGCCGGTCTGCGCGCCGCGGACGCGGCCCTGTTCGTCGTGTCGGCCGCGCAGGACGGCGAGGGCATAGGCGGCGCGACCCGGATGGTGTGGGAGGAGTGCGCGGCCGTCGGGATGCCGCGGGCGGTCGTGGTGACGCACCTGGAGTCGGTGCGGGCCGGTTTCGAGGAGATGGCGGCGCAGTGCGCGGCGGAGCTGGGCGGCGACTCCCCCGATTCGGTGCTGCCGCTGTATCTGCCGGTGCACGGGCCCGCGGGCCCCGACGGCCATGCCCCGGTGACGGGCCTGGCGGGGCTGCTCTCGCAGCGGGTGTACGACTACGCGTCCGGCGAGCGGGCCGAGGCCGAGCCGGACGCGGCGCTGGCGCCGCTGGTGGAGCAGGCGCGCAACCGGCTCATCGAGGGGATCATCGCCGAGAGCGAGGACGAGACCTTGATGGACCGCTACCTCGGCGGCGAGGAACTGGACGTCAAGACGCTCGTCGACGACCTGGAGCGGGCGGTGGCGCGCGGCTCCTTCCACCCGGTGCTGGCCGCCGCGCCCGCCGCGGACGGCGCCCGGCAGGGCCTGGGCACCGTGGAGCTGCTGGAGCTGATCACCGGCGGCTTCCCGACCCCGCTGGAGCGGGAGGCGCCGCCGGTCACGACGCCGGACGGCGGCGGGCGCCCCGCGCTGGTCTGCGACCCGGAGGGGCCGCTGGCCGCCGAGGTGGTCAAGACGTCCTCGGACCCGTACGTGGGCCGGATCAGTCTGGTGCGGGTCTTCTCCGGCACCCTGCGGCCGGACGAGACGGTGCACGTGTCGGGCCACGGCATGGAGGACCGCGGGCACGAGGACCACGACGTGGACGAGCGGGTCGGGGCGCTGTCGTCGCCCTTCGGCAAGCACCAGCGGCCGGTGCCCTCGGCGGGCGCGGGCGATCTGGTGTGCGTGGCCAAGCTGACCCGCGCCGAGACCGGCGACACGCTCTCGGCCAAGGACGGGCCGCTGCTGATGGAGCCGTGGGTGATGCCGGACCCGCTGCTGCCGATCGCCATCGAGGCGCACAGCAAGGCCGACGAGGACAAGCTCTCCCAGGGCCTGGCGCGGCTGGTCGCCGAGGACCCGACGATGCGTCTCGAACAGAATCCGGACACCCGGCAGGTCGTCCTGTGGTGCCTGGGCGAGGCGCACGCCGACGTCGCCCTGGAGCGGCTGCGCAACCGGTACGGGGTGCAGGTCGACGCGGTGCCGCACAAGGTGTCGCTGCGGGAGACCTTCGGCGAGCCGGTGACGGCCCGCGGGCGGCACGTCAAACAGTCCGGCGGGCACGGGCAGTTCGCGATCTGCGACATCCAGGTGGAGCCGCTGCCGGTCGGCTCCGGCATCGAGTTCGTGGACAAGGTGATCGGCGGGGCGGTGCCGCGGCAGTTCATCCCGTCGGTGGAGAAGGGCGTCCGCACCCAGGCCGCCCGCGGGGTCGCGCTCGGCTTCTCGGTGGTCGACATCCGGGTCACCCTCACCGACGGCAAGGCGCACTCGGTGGACTCCTCCGACGCCGCCTTCCAGACCGCGGGCGCGCTCGCCCTGCGCGAGGCCGCCGCGGGCGCGCCCATCCATCTGCTGGAACCGGTCTGCGAGGTCGGCGTGCTGGTGCCGGACGCGTACGTCGGTTCGGTGATGAGCGATCTGTCGGGGCGGCGCGGCCGGGTGCTGGGCACCGAACCGGCCGCAGAGGGGCGGTCGGTGGTGCGCGCCGAGGTCCCGGAGATCGAGATCGGCCGCTACGCCGTCGATCTGCGGTCGCTGTCGCACGGCACCGGCCGGTTCAGCCGGCACTACGCGCGGCACGAGCCGATGCCCGCCCAACTGGCCACGAGACTGCGCCGGCAGGAGGAGAAGGACGAGGCGACCGCGCACGGCAGATGACGGGCGCGCGACGGAGAATCAGCGCCGGCGGACGCCGGAACAGCGCCGCTAAGTCGCCAAGTGGACATGTCCGCTGGCCAATCGGCGGCTCGCGGCCACGCCGCGGGCCGTCGCGCCGCTAATCTGGAGACTGCTCCGAACGTGTGACGTTCACCCGTGCGGGGAATGGGCCGGTCGGAGCCGTATGGACCGGTGAACCGGTGGATGTACGGGACTGGCGACTGGGGGCCTGTGGTGACGGACGGTATCGGGTTCGATTTCAGCCCAGGTGCGCAGATTCCGCTGACCGGCAGCGACGGTGAGACCGGTGCGACCCAGGCGCTGGCGTCCGCCGCGTACCGCGACACTCCGGTGACGACGCTGGTCGACGCCAACAGCGAGGCGAGCGTCAAGGCGCCGCGGCTGTCGCTGTTCGCGCCGAATCTGGGCGAGGCGTTCTCCCGCGCCATCCAGGTCAGGATGCTGGGCGCGGCGCGCAGTGAACTGGTGCAGTCCTTCGGTGTGGTGCCGCAGACCGTGGTGGAGCACGCGCTGGCCGCCAACCGGATTCGGCAGGAGCGCGACAACCGGCTGACCGTGGTGATGGGCGTGTGCGGGGTGCTGTTCCTGCCCGGCGTGCTGCTCTGGCTCGGCGCCTTCCAGTTGCGCAAGTCGCTCGGGTCGCTGAAGGCGCGGGGCAACAAGTCGGGGGCCTTCGGGGCCGTCGTGCTGGCCGTGGCCGCCGCCTTCACCGTGCTGCTCGCGGTACGGCCGCCGTTCAGCGGTTTCTGGCAGCAGTATTTCCGCGTCCTGATGATCGCGCCGATCATCGGCTGGTTCTGGGCGAAGCGGATCTGCGAGGCCACCGCGAAGGATCTGCGCAGCCGCTGGGCGGGCCTGGTCGCGGGCACCGCGGTCGGCGCGAAGATCCCCGAGGCGGTGCCGCGCAACCCCAACCAGACCCGCGCGGAGCTGCTGCGGCAGAGCCTGGCCAAGCTGTCCGCGGAGCAGAACAGCAATGTCGTCTTCTACGCGGGGCCCAAGGGCATACTCGGCATGGGCAGCCGCTGGGCGAACTGGCAGATGGCCGAGGAGCTGATCCCGCGCGAGGGGCTGGCCGAGATCCACCCGTTCCGGAGCTGGGACGTCATCCGCGCCATCCACGACCAGCTACGGATGATCGAGCGCGGCCCGCTGCACACCGGCGGCTTCCCCAAGCCGTCGATAAAGCACTGGGTCGTGGTGCCGGTCGGCGAGGGCGCGGGCAAGATCTCCCGGCCCACCGGACCCGAGGTCGACTCGTTCTCGGTCAAGGACTTCGAGATCCAGCGGATCTGCAACACGCAGCAGTTCGGCAAGGGCAACCGGCACTATCTGGGCATCCAGTTCACCCTCTGGGACGGCAATCTCGTCATCACGCTGATGACGACGGTGACGGTGCTGGCGCACACCCTGCGGATCGAGGTCACCGGGCACGCGCTCGGCCCGATCCACGGGATCTTCACCTCCGGGCCGCCCGCGAAGGAGAAGACGATCACCAAGCCGGTGAAGTTCTGGGAGACCAGGACCGTACAGCTCCCGCTGATCGAGTCGGACGAGGTGGTACGGCTGGCCGCCCGCGCGCCGCTGACCCGCTTCCCCGCCGTGCTGGACTACCTCGGCGGCACGCTGAAGCTGCCCGAGCCGTTCGGGCTGCGGCACACGTGGGCCGACAAGCCGTGGAAGCACCGGTTCATGGCCGACGACGCGCTGCGCGCGGCCACTCCGGTGCTGCGGGCGGTGCACGCCGCCGCGATCCAGGTGATGAGCGAGAACGGCGTGGACACCTCGCACTTCACCAGCCGCTCGATGATGCTGAGCGGTCTGTCGCAGAGCGTGGAGCCCAGGAAGGCCGACGCGTACGACGCCTAGGACCTGTCCGGGCTCCGGCTCCGGCTCCCGCTCATGCGGGGTTCAGGGCGACGGGACGTTTCAGGGCGACGGGACGTCCGTCAGGAGGGCCAGACGTCCGCGAGCATCTTGCGGGTGTCGGCGAGGAGCTGCGGCAGCACCTTCGTGTGTCCGACGACCGGCATGAAGTTGACGTCGCCGCCCCAGCGCGGCACCACGTGCTGGTGCAGGTGCGCGGCGATCCCGGCGCCCGCCACATCGCCCTGGTTCATCCCGATGTTGAAGCCCTGCGCGCCGGAGGCGGACCGCAGGGCGGTCATCGCCTGCTTGGTCAGCACGGCCAGTTCCGCCGTCTCGGCGCCGTCCAGCTCGGTGTAGTCCGCGACGTGCCGGTAGGGCACCACCATGAGGTGCCCGCTGTTGTACGGGTACAGGTTGAGCACCGCGTACACGTGCTCGCCGCGCGCGATGACGAGGCCGTCCTCGTCGGACTCGGCCGGGACCGCGCAGAACGGACATCCGTCACCGGCACCGGGGCCGGTGGGCTTGTTCTCGCCCTGGATGTACGCCATCCGGTGCGGGGTCCACAGGCGCTGGAACGCGTCCGGCACCCCCGCTCCGATCTGCTGTTCCGGCTCACTCGTCATGCCGTTCAGCATAGGACTTCCCCCGGAGCACGCGTGCTGCGGGGGAAGTCCCGGATCTCACGGGCGGCGGACCTCGGCGCCGTCAGACCTGGATGCGGCGCTCCACGGCGTCCATCATCTCGGCGATGGCCTCGTCGCGCGGAATGCCGTTCTTCTGCGAGCCGTCGCGGTAGCGGAAGGAGACCGTGCCGCCGGACATGTCCTCGTCGCCGACGATGACCATGTAGGGCACCTTCAGCTTCTGCTGGTTGCGGATCTTCTTCTGCATGCGGTCGGAGGACGCGTCCACGTCGACCCGCAGGCCCTTGCGCCTGGCCTCCGCCGCGAACTCCTGGAGGTACGGCACGTGCGCGTCGCCGATCGGGATGCCGACCGCCTGCACCGGGGCGAGCCAGGCCGGGAAGGCGCCCGCGTAGTGCTCGAGCAGCACGGCGAAGAACCGCTCGATCGAGCCGAACAGCGCGCGGTGGATCATCACCGGGCGGTGCTTGGTCCCGTCGGGGCCGGTGTACTCCAGGTTGAACCGCTCGGGCAGGTTGAAGTCGAGCTGCACGGTCGACATCTGCCAGGTGCGGCCGATGGCGTCCTTGCACTGCACGGAGATCTTCGGCCCGTAGAAGGCGGCGCCGCCCGGGTCGGGGACCAGCGGCAGCCCCTGCTTCTCGGCCACCTTGCGCAGCGTCTCGGTGGCCTCCTCCCAGACCTCGTCGGAGCCGACGAACTTCTCCGGGTCCTTGGTGGACAGCTCCAGGTAGAAGTCGGTCAGTCCGTAGTCGCGCAGCAGATTCAGCACGAAGGTGAGCGTGGTGTCCAGCTCGTCGGCCATCTGCTCCTTGGTGCAGTAGATGTGCGCGTCGTCCTGGGTGAAGCCGCGGGCCCGGGTCAGACCGTGCACGACGCCGGACTTCTCGTAGCGGTACACGGTGCCGAACTCGAAGAGCCGCAGCGGCAGTTCGCGGTAGGACCGGCCGCGGGCGTCGAAGATCAGATTGTGCATCGGGCAGTTCATGGGCTTGAGGTAGTAGTCCGTGCCCTCGTCGAGCTGCATGGGCGGGTACATGCCGTCGGCGTACCAGTCCAGGTGGCCCGAGGTCTCGAACAGGGTGCCCTTGGTGGCGTGCGGGGTGTAGACGAACTCGTACCCCTCCTCCTCGTGCCGCCTGCGCGAGTAGTCCTCCATGGTGCGGCGGATGATGCCGCCCTTGGGGTGGAAGACCGCGAGGCCCGAGCCGATCTGCTCGGGGATGGAGAAGAGGTCCAGCTCGTTGCCCAGCTTGCGGTGGTCGCGCTTGGCGGCCTCCTCCAGGAAGTCCAGATGCGCCTTCAGCTCTTCCTTGGTGGGCCAGGCGGTGCCGTAGATCCGCTGGAGCATCGGGTTCTTCTCGCTGCCGCGCCAGTACGCCGCCGCGTTGCGCATCAGCTTGAACGCCGGGATGTTGCGGGTGCTGGGCAGGTGCGGGCCCCGGCAGAGGTCCTTCCAGCACAGCTCGCCGGTCTTCGCGTCCAGGTTGTCGTAGATGGTCAGCTCGCCGGCGCCGACCTCGACGTCCGCGCCGTCGTCCGAGGACGCGGCGCCGCCCTTGAGCCCGATCAGCTCCAGCTTGTACGGCTCGTCGGCCAGCTCCTCGCGGGCGGCCTCGTCGGTCACGACCCGGCGCGAGAAGCGCTGGCCGCGCTTCTGGATCTCCTGCATCTTCTTCTCGACGGCCTTGAGGTCGTCGGGGGTGAACGGCTTCTCGACGTCGAAGTCGTAGTAGAAGCCGTCCTTGACCGGCGGGCCGATGCCGAGCTTGGCCTCGGGGTGCAGCTCCTGCACGGCCTGCGCCATCACGTGCGCGGTGGAGTGCCGCAGGATGTTGAGGCCGTCCTGGCTGGTGATGTCCACCGGCTCGACCTCGTCGCCGTCGGCGAGGGCGTATGCGAGGTCCTTCAGCTCGCCGCCGACGCGGGCGGCGATCACGGACCGCTCGCCGGGGAACAGTTCGGCCGCGGTCGTGCCCGTCGTGACCGTCCGCTCTTCCAGCTCAACGGAATCGCGTTTGATGATCACACGGACATCTGACACCGGTCTGCTCCTGACTCAGGTCCTGCTGGCTGTGGTGACTCGGCGGCGGCGGGCGCCGCACCGCTGAATCGTACCGAGCCGCGAGGGCTGCCCGCGAAGCGATAACCCGCGGGGGTGGCGGCGCGAGGTGCCGTGAGCCCCGACGACCGGCCGCATCGCGGTCCTCATCCCTGGGGCCGGTCCTGAGGAAGGCCCTGGGGAGGGCCGCCGAGCGGCGGTGCCGGGGTGTCGTCGCCGAGCGGTGTCCGGCTGAAGTCCAGCGGCAGCCGCACGTTCCGGTAGCGGCCGACCGCCGGATGCTCCAGGGTCTCCACGGTGCGCCGCTCGCGCAGATAGTCGTCGTCGGCCAGGGACTCCAGGGTGCGTACGGGCGCGCAGGCGATCCTCGCGGTCCGGCACGCCGACACGATCCGCGCGACGGTGCGGCCGGACACGTAGTCCGCGATGACCGCCTGGACCTCGTCCGACCGGCCGCCGCGCTGTCCCGCGGTGGCGAACCGGGGGTCGTCCAGCAGGTCGTCACGCCCGGCGAGCACGAGGAAGCGCCGCCAGTCGGCGTCGGTGTACGGCATGACGCAGACCCAGCCGTCGCGGGCCGGATGCGGGCGCCGGGCGGGTGCCAGCGACCGCGCCCACCCGATGTCGCCGCGCGGCGGGTCGAAGGTGTGGCCCGCGAGGTGCTCGACGAGGTTGAACGCGGCCATGTTGTCGACCATCGGCACGTCCACCCACTGGCCGTGGCCGTCGCGCAGGCGGCTGTACAGGGCCGAGACCGTCGCGAGCGCCATCAGGAGGCCGCAGGTCTTGTCGGCCGTGACCGACGGCGAGTACGCCGGTTCGCCGCCGCGCAGGCGGTAGCTGTCGGCCATGCCGGACAGCGCCTGGACCGTGTCGTCGTAGCCGGAGACGTCGCGCAGGCCGGAGCGGGAGCTGTACGCCTGTCCGGTGCAGAGCACGATGTCGGGACGGACCCGCGCGAGCGCGTCGTAGTCGAGGCCGAGCCGTTCGCGGGCGCTCGGCAGGATGTTGGTCACCACCGCGTCGGCCCCGGCCACCAGGTCGGTGAAGCGGCGTCGGTCCTCCCCCGTCGCCAGGTCGAGCACCACGGAGGTCTTGTTGCGCAGCAGTCGGAGCGACAGGGCCGAGAGACCGTCGGCCGCCGTCGGCCCGATCCTGCGCCCGATGTCGCCGCCCGGCGGCTCGACCTTGACGACCTCGGCGCCGAGGTCGGCCAGCAGCGAGGTCGCGTACGGCCCCATCACCACCGACGTGCAGTCGATCACGACGGTGCCCGCCAGCGGACCGCCGCGCGGGGCCGCGTATCGCGTCGGCACGGAATCTTCTGTCGGCACGCGATCTCCTGTCGGCACGCGGTCTCCTCGAAGACGTCGGTCTCGGCCCCGGAACCGGGCCACTTGTGCGCCGGGGGCGCGGTGGCATCGTCTCCAGGACGGCCCCGGCGCCGCCCTGGAGTTGCCCACGCACTCGGCGGCGCCGACTTGTGCTCAGCCACAAAGGGGGCCGATAGCCTGGGGCGATGGACACTGGCGAGGGCGTCGCGCGGTCGGTGACCCCCGCCGCCGCGTCCTCGGCGGCCGTGGGCACGCTGCGCGACCTGCTGGAGAGCCTGGGACCGCACACGCTGCGGCTCGTCGGCGGTGACCGGGCGCGGTTGGCCCGGCCCGCGGGCGAGCCCGTGGTCCACGGTCCCGACGAGCCGATCCACGACGTGGCGGGGGCTGTCGTACTGCTCACCGGGGGCAGGTCCGATCCCGCCGAGGTGACCGACCGGATACGGCAGGCCGCCGCCGCGGGCGCGAGCGCGGTCGTGGTGAAGGCGTGGGGCCGGGACCTGGGCCGGGCCGTCGAGGCCGCCCGCGAGGCGGACATCGCCCTGCTGTGCACGCCCGACGAGATGGCCTGGCGGCGCCTGGACGCGTTCGTCACCGCGGCCGGTGCCGCTCGGGCCGCCGTCCCCGAGGAGGCGGGCGGCATCGGCGACCTGTTCGGCCTGGCCAACGCGATCGCGGCGTCGCTGGGCGGGCCGGTCACGATCGAGGAGGTCGACGGCCGGATCCTGGCGTACTCCAACCTGCCGGACCAGGAGATCGACGAGATCCGGCGGTTGGCGATCCTCGGCCGCCGGACACCGGAACGGCCTGGCGACGCGGCGAAGTACCAGGCCGTGATCGCCGCGCAGGGCCCGGTGCGGTTCGCCAGTTCGGGTCCGGAGTACGCCGACCGGATGGCCGTCGCCGTACGGGCGGGGCACCAGGTGCTCGGCGTGATCTTCGTCCTGGCGGACCGGCCGAAGCTGGTGGACGACGCGGAACGCGCGCTGCTGGACGCCGCCCGCAGCGTCGCCTTGCACCTGCTGCGGTCGCGGGAGGCGGTCAGCCCCGAGCGGGAGCTGCGCGGCGACGCGCTCCGCGGTCTGCTGGCCTCCTCGCTGGACGCGGCGAGCGCCGCCGCGGCGCTGGCGCTGCCCGCGCGTGCCTCGTTCGTCCTCGCGACGGTACGGCCGGTCGCCAGTGAGCTGCGGGCCGCCGACGCCGCCCGCGTCCGCGACCTGATCACGCTGCACGGTGAGCACTGGCACCCGGAGTCGGCGGCCGTGCTGGAGGCGGGCGACGTCGTCCTGCTGCTGCCCGTGCTCGACCCGCCCCAGGACGACCGGGGCCAGGCGCGGCTGGCCGCGCGGCTGCGCAGGCTGGGCACGGACCTGGTGACGGCGGCCCGCAGGTCCGCCGGGGTGGAACTGGTCGTCGGCTTCGGCGCCGTCGTCGACGGCCTCGCGGCCGTCGCCGGGTCCCGGCCGCTCGCCCGGCGGGTCGTGGACACGCTGCTCGACCCGCGCGCCGACCCGCCCCACGGCGGTGTCGCCACCCTCCACGACGTGCGCCCTCAGGTCGTCCTCGCCTGTCTGCGGTCCGGGGCGCCGATCGACGAGGACGTGCTGCGGCTGCCCGCCGTGCGCGCCGTCCTGCGCCACGACGCGGACCAGGGCACCGACTACGCCGGGACGCTGCTGGCGTATCTGGGGTCCGCCGGGAGCGTCGCCGCGACCGCCCGCGCCCTCGGCGTCCACGAGAACACCGCCCGCTACCGGGTCCGCAGGCTGACCGAGATGTTCGGGGTCGCCCTGGACGCGGGCGACGACACGCTCGTGACGTGGCTCCAACTGCGCAACGCCGTGCGCGGCCCCCGGGGCGCACGCGGCTGAGGCCCTTGTGGGGACCGACAAGCCGCGGGGTCGGGCCCGTGGCGTGACGACAACGGCGGCGGCGCCCGCGCCTTCTACCGTTCGGGGCGGAACGGAGGAATCAGATGACATCAACCCTGCTCGCCCACGTCCGCGTCGGCCTCGGCGGACCACCTCGCGACGTCCTGGTCCGCGAGGGGCGCGTCACGGCGATCGGCGCCGTCGGCGGCGTCCCGCCCGAGCCGGACACCGAGGTGATCGCGTTCGCCGACGCCACCCTCGTCCCCGGTTTCGTCGACGGCCATGTGCACATCGAGCAGTGGGTACGGAATCTGCGCGCCGTCGATCTCGGCGCCGCACGGAGCCCGCGCGAGGCCGCGGTCATGATGCGGGACGGCATGCGCGCGGTGCACCGTACCGGGATCGTCTGGGGTCAGGGCATCGTGCCCGCACTGTGGGAGGAGGCTCCGCACAAGCGGGTCCTGGACGAGTTGGTGGGCGACGCGGCGGTGGCCGTCAGCACCATCGACCTGCACACCACGTGGCTGAGCAGCGCCGCGCTCGACCTGGTCGGCCTGCGCGGGCACCCCACGGGGGTGCTGCGGGAGACGGCGTCGATCGAGACCAAGGCGCGGCTGGCGGCGATGCTGCCGCCCGCGGAACTCGACGCCTGGGTCGGGGAGTCCGTCGCCGCGCTGCCCGCGCTGGGCGTCACCGGCCTGACCGACCTCGCCTACGCGGACAACGTCGAGGCGTGGCGCCGCCGGTCCCGGCCCGGCGCGGTGCCGGTCAGGGTGCTGGCCGGCGTCTGGACGCCGTGGCTGGACGGTGCCATCGCCGCGGGGTTCCGTACGGGGCAGGTCGTCGCGGGGACCCACGGGCGGGTGCGGGTCGGGCCGTACAAGATCGTCAGCGACGGGTCGCTCAACACGAGGACGGCGTGGTGCGTCGATCCGTATCCGCACCCGGCCGGGGCCGGGGCCGGTGACGCGTGCGGGCTGTCGCTGGTGCCGCTCGACGAGCTGGTCGAGCTGATGGGCAGGGCGTGGGCGGCCGGGCTCGAACCCGCGGTGCACGCGATCGGCGACCGGGCGAACTCCGCGGTGCTCGACGCGTTCGAGCGGGTCGGGTGCCCCGGCAGGATCGAGCACGCCCAACTGGTGAGCGAGCGGGACATGCCGCGCTTCGCCCGGCTCGGCGTGGTCGCGTCGGTCCAGCCGCAGCACGCCGTGACCGACCGGGACGTGGCCGACCTGCACTGGCCGGGCCGCACTGACCGGGCCTACGCCTTCCGCTCCCTGCACGCCGCCGGCGCCCGGCTTGAGCTGGGCTCCGACGCGCCGGTCAGCCCGCTGGACCCGAGGCTGGCCATCGCCGACGCGGTCTTCCGCACCGACGACGACCGGCCCGCGTGGCACCCCGAGCAGAGCGTCCCGCTGGAGGTGGCGTTCGCGGCGGCCGCCGCGGGCCGGGGTCCGGTGTCCGTCGGCGACGTCGCCGACCTCGTGGTCATCGGCGGGGACCCGCGCGCGTTCGACCGCGCCGCGCTGCGGACCATGCCGGTGCTGACCACGATGGTCGGCGGCACGCTCACGCACCGGTCGGTCTGAGGGGCCGCCCCCGCGTCGGGCCCGCCCGGCCGCGGTCGGGTGCCGTCCCCGGCGACGGCGTGCCTACGGGCCGGGCGCGTCCTCGGGGGCGCCGATCAGCCGCGACACGCGGGCGCCCAACCGCCGTGCGACGCCCTCCAGTTCCCGTGTCCGCGGCCTGATGCTGTCGGTCGAGCCGACCAGGCAGGCCGCGGCGGCGACCGAGTTGCTGGAGTCGCGTACCGGCGCGGAGATGGAGATGATCCCCAGTTCGTCGATGGACTTCATCGACAGCACGCCGTCGCGCCCGGCGCGGGCGAAGCGCCGCAGGAACTTCTCGACCTGCTCCGGCGGGTGCCTGTTCGGCAGGACCCGGCGCAGCTCGTCGGCCTCGAAGTCCGATGCCAGGGTCGGTCCGCCGTCGGAGCCGATGATGGGGGCGAGGCGCCCGAGCCACGGCGTCATGCTCAACCCCTCGCCGACGCTCTGGAGTTCTTCGACGAGCGTGAGGCTGTGCATCCCGTTCAGCACGGTGATGAACGCGCACACCCCGGTCGTCGCCGCCGCTTCGGCCACGAGCGGCCGGCCCTTTTCGAGGATCATCGGCAGGGTCGCGGCGCGATGCCAGCCGTGCACCGCCCAGCTCGCCTCGAACCGCGCGCCGTCCTTGCTCCTGCGGACGACTCCCGCCCGGCCGCACGACTCCAGCAGGCGGCGGACCCGGTCGGGCCGCAGCCCCGTCCCGGTCGCGATACCGGCCAACGAGTCGCGCCCCGCGGACAGATGCCACACGATCCGCAGTGCCGCCTCAAGGCCCAGCGGGCTGCCGTCGCGGCCGAGCGGACCTCCGGGCGCGATGTTCGGCCGGTCCAGTTCGTCGTCCACCGTGCGTTCGAGCAGCCGCCGCGCCTCGTCGAGCACACGGCGCGCCCGCGGTACGACCTTGGCGGCGCGGCTGACCGGCAGCCGGGCCGCCAGTACGGCGACACATTCGCCGACGGGGCTCATGACCGGCACGGCGATCTCCACGCCCATGCCGATGGTCGACTCGGCGCGGAGCGCCCGCGACGGGCCGTCGGTGTCTTCCAGGCGCGCCGCGCGCACGATCGCGCGCCGGGCGTCGTCGACCGACTCGCCCACCTTGGCGTGCGCGCGCAGGGGCCACACCGACTCGACCGAGGCGACCACCCGCATGCCCTGCGCCGTCGGTGCGGCCAGGCACGCGGTCTCGCCGGTGAGCGTCGCGACGAGCGTCAGCGCGGACCGGACGGACCTGGCGAACGGGGCCGCCGCGCGGCCGGAGAGCTCGATGGCCCGCCGTCCGATGCGGTAGGTCCCGTACGCGCTCCCGCGCTCCAGCAGTTCGAGTTCCGCCAGTTCACCACAGAGCCGGGAAGCGCTGCTCAGCACCGTGCCCAACCGTCCGGCGATCTCCCCGACCGGCATCGGCAGGGTGGGGTCGGGACGATTGCCGACCTGCTGCACCGCGTTCAGTCCCGACAACACATGTGTCGTCATCACCGGGTCCTCGACGATCCGTGTCGCGTGGGCCTTCCGTCGTGGCCGGGGCGACGTGCGTTCCCCGCACCGTAGCAGTGGCCCGCCCGCGCGCCCGGTGGTGCGCCGCCGCGGCGACCGCCCGGCCCGGGCGTTCGCGCAGAACCGTCAATTCGCCGTGCCGCGATTTGCCGGAAACGCATCGTGCGGCGTGACAGCACTTCCGCGGTGCTTATAGTGAGCCAACTCGTTTTGAGCACCGCCGGATTTCCCTTTTCCACAGAACGGAAAACGGCGTATCGGTCCTCGCATGTTGTTCCCGACTGCCGCAAGGAGCCCGACTCACGTGTTCAGCAAACACCTTACTGGTAGACCGGCGACAGCCGTGACAGCAGTGGCGGGATTCGCCTTGACCGTCGGCGTCCTCGCCGGTTGCACCTCGCATGCCACCGCGACCGCCGATTCCGTGGGCGAGGATTTCATCCGGGGGACGTACGACAAGAGCGTCGCGCGACTGGTTCCTTCGGACATCGCGGGAAAGGGCGGGATCGACGTGGCGAGCGGGCCCGGCTATCCGCCGTTCTTGCTGCTCGCCGAGGACGGCAAGACCCTGGCAGGCGCGGAACCCGAGCTTCTGCGGGCCGTCGCCGACGTGCTGGGGCTGAAGGTGAGGTTCGCCGACGTCAAGTTCGACGCGATGATCCCCGGCCTCCAGACCAACCGCTACGACATGGTCGCCGCGGCGCTCAGCATCACGCCCGCCCGGCTGAAGCAGGTCGACTTCGTCAGCGAGTACTCCGGCGGCACCTCGCTGATCGTGGACGCGGGCAACCCCGAGAAGCTGACCCTCGACACGATGTGCGGACACACCATCGCCGTCATGAAGGGCAGCATCTACGCCGAGAACTACATGCCGACGTTCGACCGGGACTGCGTGCGTGCGGGCAAGCCCGCCATCACCGTCTCGGTGTTCCCCGCCCAGGCCGACGCCACGCTCGCGGTCAGCAGCCGCCGCGCGGACGCCAGCATGTCCGACTACGGCCCGCTGTCCTACATCGCGGGGCAGTCCAACGGCCGGCTCGACGTGCTGAACGCGAACTACCTGCCGACCACATGGGGCTACGCGCTCCCGAAGGGCTCCGCCCTGGCGCCCGCGGTCGCCGCCGCGATGAACAATCTGATATCCGACGGCACGTACGGCAAGATCCTGGCCAAGTGGAAAGTGAACCAGGGCGAGATCGCGAAGTCAGAGGTGCACACCGATGGCCAACGCTGAAATGCCCTCGCTCGCGCAAAGAACCGGCGGCCCGGACGGCGGCGTGCTCAAGGTCGCGCGCACCCGGCATTACGGTCAGTGGATCGCGACCTTCGTCATCATTTCCCTGGCGGCCCTCGTCGTCAATTCGCTGATCACGAATCCCCGCTATCAGTGGGACGTCGTATTCAGCTATTTCCGCGATGTACAGGTGGTGCACGGACTTGTCACGACGATCGTCCTGACCGTCGTCGCCATGGTCGTCGGAATCGTCATCGGCGTCCTGGTCGCGGTCTGCCGTGATTCCAGGAACCGGTCCGTCGCCGCCGCGGCGCTGGCCTACGCCGGATTCTTCCGCGGCACGCCGCTGCTGGTGCAGTTGATCTTCTGGTTCAACCTGGCCGCCCTGTACCCGGTGCTGTCGATCGGCGTCCCGTTCGGCCCGACGCTGGTGTCGGGTGAGGCGAACACGCTGATCACGCCGTATGTCGCGGCGATCCTCGGCCTCGGGCTGAACGAGGGCGCCTACATGTCCGAGATCGTCAGGGCCGGGCTCCAGTCGGTCGACCCCGGCCAGACGCAGGCCGCGCAGGCGCTGGGCATGCGCAGGGGCCAGATCTTCCGGCGCGTCGTGCTCCCCCAGGCCATGCGGGTCATCATCCCGCCGACGGGGAACCAGACGATCTCGATGCTCAAGACGACGTCGCTGGTCAGCGTCATCGCGATCCCGGAGATCCTCTTCCGGGTGCAGGAGATCTACTCGCGGACGTACGAGGTGATCCCGCTGCTGATCACCGTCAGCCTCTGGTACCTCGTGGTGACCACCGTGCTGAGCACGGGCCAGTTCTACCTCGAACGGCATTTCAAGCGCGGTGACACCCACTCCCCCCAGCCGTCGC
The DNA here is from genome assembly GCF_040610915.1 of Streptomyces sp. NPDC003300. Lineage (NCBI taxonomy): Bacteria > Bacillati > Actinomycetota > Actinomycetes > Kitasatosporales > Streptomycetaceae > Streptomyces > Streptomyces sp. NPDC003300. The sequence goes on from NZ_JBEXNE010000001.1 coordinate 41,118, forward strand.
TGCTGGCGGCGCTGCGGGCCGGGATCGTCCCGCGCAGGGCGAGGGCCGCCGCGCCGACGGGCCCGGCCGGCACCGAGGGAGGCCGCGCATGACCGCCGTCTCCACCCGGCCGATGGTCGAGGCCGTGGGCGTGCACAAGTCCTACGGCGGCAATCGCGTCGTCAAGGGGATCGACCTGACGGTCGCGGAGGGCGAGGTGCTGTGTCTCATCGGCCCGTCGGGGTCGGGCAAGAGCACGTTCCTGCGCTGCGTCAACCATCTGGAGAAGATCGACGCGGGCAGCATCAGCGTCGCCGGCGACCTGGTCGGCTACCGCGAGCACAACGGGTGGCTGCACGAACTGCGCGACGCGGAGACCGCCAAGCGCCGCAGCGAGATCGGCATGGTCTTCCAGCACTTCAACCTCTTCCCGCACATGACCGTGCTGGAGAACCTGATCGAGGCCCCGCTCCGGGTCCGCCGGGAGAAGCGCGGGGCGGCCGTCGAACACGCGCGGGCGCTGCTCACCCGCGTCGGGCTCGCCGACAAGGCGGACGCGTACCCGCGGGCGCTGTCCGGCGGGCAGCAGCAGCGGGTCGCGATCGCACGGGCGCTCGCCATGCGCCCCAAGCTGATGCTGTTCGACGAGCCCACCTCCGCGCTCGACCCGGAGCTGGTCGGCGAGGTGCTCGACGTGATGCGGGGTCTCGCCGCGGACGGCATGAGCATGATCGTGGTCACCCACGAGATCGGCTTCGCACGCGAGGTCGCCCACACCGTGGCCTTCCTCGACGACGGCGTGATCGTCGAGAGCGGCCCTCCCGAGCGGGTGCTGGGCAGTCCGCGGCACGAACGCACCCGTTCCTTCCTGGCGAAGGTCCTGTCATGACAACTCATCGAATCCGGAAGGAAGCACCGTGAGCAACCCGCTGGAGACCTTCGACGTGGCCGTCGTCGGCCTGGGCGCCCTCGGCAGCGCCGCCGCGTACCACCTGGCCAAGCGCGGAGTCCGCACCGTCGCGTTCGAGCAGTTCGACCTCGGACACGTACGGGGCGCGTCGCACGACACCTCACGCATCATCAGGACGTCCTACGGCGCGACCAGATACGTCCGGCTCGCCACGTCCGCGTACCAGGACTGGGCGGACTTCGAGAAGGTCGCGGGCGAGCGGCTGGTCACGGTGACCGGCGGGGTGATCTTCCTGCCCGCCGACGGCCCCTACAGCGCCGGTGACTTCACCGGCAGCCTGACCGAGGTCGGCGTCCCCTACGAGCTGCTGGACCCGGACCGGGTCCGTGCGCGGTGGCCGCAGTTCGACATCCCCGAGAACGTCGAGACCGTCTACACGCCCGACACCGGGATCGTGAACGCCTCCCGTACGGTGGCCGCGCTCCAGATGCAGGCGCGGGCCCACGGCGCCGACTTGCGGGCGCGCACGCCCGTGACGGCGCTGAGGCCGGACGGCGCGGGCACCGTACTGGAGACGGCGGCCGGTCCCGTGCGGGCGAGGAAGGTGGTCCTGGCGGCCGACGCGTGGACGAACCGGCTGCTCGCCCCACTGGACGCCGCGATACCGCTGGAGACGATGCAGGAGCAGGTCACGTACTTCAAGCCCGCCGACGCCGAAGCGTTCGACCCCGACCGCTTCCCCGTGTGGATCTGGGAGGACACCGACTGCTTCTACGGATTCCCCGCCTACGGCGAACCCACCGTCAAAGCCGCCCGCGACGTGTCGAACAACCTGATGACGCCCGAGGACCGGACCTTCGAGCCGTCCGCCGAACTGCTCGACCAGCTCTCGGCGTTCATGGGCGCCACGATCCCCGCCAGCGGCCACGTGCTGCGCACCGTCACCTGCCAGTACGCGATCACGCCCGACCGGGAATTCGTGCTGAGCCCGCTCGCGCGGTACCCCGACATCATCGTCGCCCTCGGCGCGGGCCACGCCTTCAAGTTCACCCCGGCCATCGGCCGCATCCTCGCCGAATTGGCGCTGGACGGTGAATCCACCGACGACATCTCGGCGTTCACCGCGCCCGGCGCTGCCGCCTGACGGTCTCACCGGCCGGCGTTCCGCGACGGCCGCCGCGGAACGCACAACGGCCCGCCGACTGATGTCGGCGGACCGTCACGGTACTTCGAGGCCGGTGAGCCTCGGTGGGCGATACTGGGATCGAACCAGTGACCCCTTCGGTGTGAACGAAGTGCTCTCCCGCTGAGCTAATCGCCCGGGACGCCTCGAACCATACAGCGCGACGGGCCCGCCGTTCAAACCACATGCGCGGCGTCGGCGGCGAGGCGCGCGAGCAGCCCGTGGCGTCCGCCGCGCATCATCAGCGCGTGGTTGGCGAGGAAGAGCGGGCGGCAGGGGACGGCGAGCAGCCGCATCAACGGCTTGCGGACGACGACTTCCTGTTCGTACAGCAGCCGGGTGCGGGTCCCCGGGAGGCCGCCCGGCGTGATCGTCCAGCGGAACCAGCCCTCCAGGTCGCCGGTCATCGCGGCTTCCAGGACCCGCGTACTCGGGTCGTGCCGGACGGATCTGGCGCTGACGACGAGGTCGTACGGGAGGAGGGAGCGGAAGCGCAGCATGCCGGTGGTGTCGCCGGTCTGCCGCACCTCGCGGATCTGGGGCCACCAGACGGGGTAGTCGTCGGGCCGTTCCAGCACCCGGTAGACGGCGTCGGGGTCCGCGTCGAGCTGCCACGTCCTACGGAATCGGTAGTGACTCCAGTCCATACCGCAAGTGTGCGCGATCGAATCCGCGTACGGCGCGGGAACGCAAAGGATCCCGGGGAGCGGTGTGGAAACCGGTCCCCGGGATCCTCGAATCCGGTGGGCGATACTGGGATCGAACCAGTGACCCCTTCGGTGTGAACGAAGTGCTCTCCCGCTGAGCTAATCGCCCGGACGCGTGGACAACTTTACCGCACGTGGGAGGGGCCTCGGACCAGGCTCCCGAGGGCCCGCGACGGGCGCGCGGGGCCTAGCTGTCGGCCCAGGGCGTGTCGAGGCCGAACTGCCACAGGTAGCACCCGGCGAGTCCGGCCAGGGCGAGCACGGCGGCGGTGGTGAGCAGCAGATTGCGCCGCCGTACGCGGGGGTCCAGGGCGGCCCTGGCAGCGTCGGCGACCTTGCGGCGGGTCCAGCGCAGGACGCGCTGGGCCCAGGCGAACTCGGTGGCCCAGATCGCCATGCCGCCGAAGATCACCACCCAGCCGGGGCCGGGCAGCGGGAGCAGGACGACTCCGCCCGCGACGACAGCGAGGCCGACGAGGAAGACGCCGACCCGCCAGGACTGGTGCAGCAGCCGTGACTTCCTGATGAAGCCGGGGGCCCGTGACCCCAGCCGCGAATCCTTGGCCACGGCTCCGCCGGACTCGTCACTCTCCGCAGTCATACCGACAATTTACCCGACCGGCGTTCGTCACCGAAATGGCTGATCGGCCCGTCTCGGGACTAGGCCGGACGAGGTACCAGAAGCCTCACAAACCCCTCAGAGGGGTTTACAACGTCCTCGCAGGTGGCATGTCGATTTCGCCGACGTGCGAATCCCCGAGCGCACACTGAGCGAAAGGCCCTGGCGCTTATGAACACCACGGTCAGCTGCGAGCTGCACCTGCGCCTCGTTGTGTCGAGCGAATCCTCACTGCCTGTACCCGCGGGCTTGCGGTACGACACGGCCGATCCGTATGCCGTGCACGCCACCTTCCACACCGGAGCCGAAGAGACGGTCGAATGGGTGTTCGCCCGCGACCTGCTCGCCGAGGGGCTGCACCGCCCCACCGGCACCGGAGACGTCAGAGTCTGGCCGTCCCGCAGCCACGGTCAGGGCGTCGTCTGCATCGCCCTCAGCTCCCCCGAGGGCGAAGCGCTGCTGGAAGCACCGGCGCGGGCCCTGGAGTCCTTCCTAAAGCGGACGGACGCCGCGGTTCCGCCGGGCACCGAGCATCGTCACTTCGACCTCGACACCGAGCTCTCCCACATCCTCGCGGAGAGCTGAGACCCAGCCCGTCACCGCAGTCCGCGGCCGTCCTACTCGGGGGGACGCCCGGACCCGACCAGCGGAGCCGGACGCTCGCGCCCGGCCCGGCCGCCTGTCATCTCGACACGACTTCGCACGCGATTTCGCTCATGACATCGCTCGTGACGTCGCTCGCCGCGACACGCACGACACCGTCACCCGTCGCGTACGTGACACGCACGACAGCCGTCTCCGTGGGGCCTGCACCCCCACGGCGGCGGCTTTCGCGCGCTAGAGTCACCGGAACGCAGCCGACCGATCACGCCGGCAGGGAGCAGTTCCGTGCTGATCAACCATGACACCAGGTGCGCGCTCGACAGCGTCGTCGACCTCGTCAACACCGCGCCGCAGATCGAGGGCCGGGAATCGCTCGCGGACGTCGCGGACCTCCGCGGCTTCGTGGAGCGCAACCAGGTCAGCGAGGTCGGACGGCTCGACGAGCGCGACCTCACCGCCGTCCACGCCGTACGCGCCCGCTTCACCGCCGTCTTCGGCGCCGCCGACAACGCGACGGCCGCCACCATGCTCAACGCGATGGTCGCCGAGGCGGGCACCACGCCGCGGCTGACCGACCACGACGGCTACGACTGGCACGTGCACTACTTCGCGCCGGGCGCCTCGCTGGCCGACCACCTCGCCGCGGACTGCGGCATGGCGCTGGCCTTCCTCATCGTCGCCGGGGAACGCGACCGGCTGCGGCGGTGCGACGCGCCCGACTGCCGCCGGGCCTTCGTCGACCTGTCCCGCAACCGCTCACGCCGCTACTGCGACAGCCGCACCTGCGGCAACCGGCTCCATGTGGCGGCCTACCGGGCCCGCCAGCGCGAGGCGAGCGCCTGAGCGCGGGCGGCACGAACAGCCGACCGCGGACGCCGCCGCGTGCGTCCGCCCCCGGCCCGCGGCGTCAGAGCAGCAGCAGGTCGTAGATCGCGCCTGCCCCGAGCAGCCCTCCGATCACGCACAGGAACAGCATCAGCGGGGGCTGCGAGAGGGCGTACAGGCACCCCTGCGGCTCTCCCTCCCCCGCCCTCGCGGCGGGTTCACGACCCTCGGCGCGCGGGCCTGGAACGACGTTCTCGACAGTGGATTCGGCACGGTCCGGCCGCGGAGGGGAGAGACGATCCCCGGAGGTGGGCAGCACAGGCCGATGATCGCGCAGAGAACGATCACTCGTCTCCCAACACGCCAACTCCCAGGGGTGTTTCGGACCCCCACACCCGTTCGAAGAGGACCGTGCGGCGCACGCCTTTCCGGTCAGATACCGCGCCGCTTGAGGATCTCCTCGACGTCGGCGAAGTCGGACAGACCGCTGTCCGCCGAGGCGCGCCGTTTCGTGCTCGGGCGGGAGGAGGCGGGCAGCGCGGGGCTGGAGGCGCCGGGCACGGCCGCCGGGGGCTGCTGCCCCTCCTCGGGTCCGACGCGCGCGGCGATCAGCCGGGTGACGCCGTACAGCAGCACGGAGACGCCGATGACGCCGAAGCCGAGCCAGACGGTGGGCTTGAAGATCAGGTCGGCCGCCCAGTTGCCGGTGGCGGTGCCGATCTTGCGGCCGAGGGTCACGAGCCCCGCCATGGCCAGGCCGACCGGCAGCAGGGACACGGCGGCGATGCGGGTGGCCCGCAGATAGCGTCGGCGGTAGGCGGTCTGCACGGCGATGGCCAGGCCCGCGGCGGACAGGACGGCGCATAGGGCGGTGGTCAGCATCCCGAGGCTCCTGCGGCAGTTGCGGATGGCCCCGTGAGGTCCGGCCAAGGGCCCGCACGAGGTCGCGTCCTCCCATCCTGCCTCGACACGGGCGCGCGAGGCCACGGTGGGGGGCCGGGTTCAGGGGGATCTCGGGGGTGCCTCCTCCCCGAGTGGGAGACTTGGACCATGGATCAACCCTCCCCCGCCGTGCCGCGTCCCCCCGTACTCGAGGTCTGGTGCGAGCTCCAGTGCCCGGACTGCCGCACCGCCCTGGACGACGTCCGCGCGCTGCGCGAGCGGTACGGCGACACGCTCGACATCCAGCTCAGGCACTTCCCGCTGCCCAAGCACGCGCACGCCCTGGCCGCCGCGCAGGCGTACGAGGAGGCGTACGAGCAGGGCAGCGGCTGGCCGTACGCGGAGGCCGTGCTGGCCAGGGTCGAGGAACTGGACAGCCGCGGTGAGGCGCTGCTGGTCGAGGTGGCCCGCGATCTCGGCCTGGACGCCGACGAGGTGGACACCGCGCTGATCGACGGCCGCCACCTGCTGGTCGTCGACTCCGACGAGGCGGAGGGCAAGGCCATCGGCGTCACCGGCACGCCCACGTATGTGATCGGCGGCGAGCGTCTGGACGGCGGCAAGAGCCAGGACGGGCTGCGCGAGCGGATCACCGCCATCGCCGACCGCCTGCTGGCCGAGGCGGGCTCGGCCGTCCCCGGCCCCGGCCCGGCCACCGGCGACGACGCGCAGGTCTGCCGGATCCCCGGCCGCGACTAGACCGGCGCCGGGCCCATCGGGGTCGGGATCAGACGCGGGCAGCGGGCACGGGTCCGGGCTCAGACGCGGGCACGGTCCGGGCTCGGGTCCGGGCTACAGCAGCGGCTTCGTCAGGTGCCGCACCGTCGTGCCGTAGCCCAGCGACTCGTACAGCCGCAGCGCCGGTGCGTTGCCCGCGAAGACGTCGAGGGCGACGGCGGGGGCCCCGGCCTCCCGGCAGGCGTTCTCGGCGGCGAGCATGAGCGTACGGCCGTGTCCGCGGCCCCGGTGCGCGGTGTCGACCTCGACGGCCAGCACCCACGCGGGCGCGGCACGGTCGGCCTCGTCGTACAGCCGCAGCGCCACGCGGCCGACGGTCACACCGTCGTGCGCGAGGGCGTACAGCGCGGCGCCCGGAGTGTCCCGGCCGCGCGGCAGCACGTGGTCGAAGGCGGCGGCCTCGCGGGCCGCCGCCTGCTCGCGCGGCATGCCGCGGTCGACCAGCGAGGCGATGAACTCCTCCGCGCTGTGCGCCCGCCACGGCCCGTACTCGGCGGCGGTCAGCGGGCGGGTGCGGCTGCCGGGCGGCAGCGGGTGCGGCGGGGCGGGCTCGCGCAGCGGCTTGAGCATGCCGCGGGCGCGTTCGACGTAGCCGAGCGCGGTGGCCAGCCGCAGCCCGTACTCGGCCGCGGCCGGGACCGAGACCTCCGCCCGCGCGCAGCCCCACAGCCGCAGCACCTCCTCGGCGGCCAGCGCGGCCACGGTGCCGCGCCCGCGCCGCCGGTCCGGCTCGTCGACGGCCAGCGCCGCGATCCGCCCGGTGCCGGGGCCGAGCCCCGTTTCCGCGCTCAGCTCGACACCGCCAACCGGGCGGCCGTTGACGCAGACGGTGAAGGCGCGGGCGCGACCGCCGTCGGGCGCGCGCCGCTCCGGGCCCGCGGGTCTGAGGGTCGTCGTCATGGTCGCGCTCCCGGGATGTCGCCGTACCGATCGCATGGGGTGCCGGGTGACGTTCTACCGCGCCCGGCCGCCGCCGTGCCGGGACTTGGGGGACCTACGGGTTCGGATCGGCCGCCGCGCGCTCGGCGAAGATCCGCATGGCCTTGGCCGTGACGGGCCCCGGAGCGGCGGACAGCCGACGGTCGTCCGTCCGGTGCACGCCCTGCACATCGCGCAGCGACGAGGTCAGGAAGATCTCCTCAGCCCGGTCGAGGACGTCGAGCGGCAGATCGGTCTCCTGCGCGCCGGTCCAGTCGATCACCAGCTCGCGGGTGATCCCGGCCAGGCAGCCGGACGCCAGCGGCGGGGTCAGCAGCCGGCCGTCGAGGACGACGAAGACATTGGACCCGGTGCCCTCGCAGAGCCTGCCCCGGGTGTTGGCGAACAGCGCCTCGCTGGCGCCGTGTTCGTGCGCCCGCGCGAGAGCGACGACGTTCTCCCCGTAGGAGGTGGTCTTGAGCCCGGACAGCGCGCCCTTCTCGTTGCGCGCCCACGGGACGGTGACGACGGCGGTGGTGTCGGGGCGTACGGACGCCTCGCCGAGCGCCACGACCAGGGTGGTGCCCGCGTCGCCGCGGTCGGAGCCGAGCGGTGACGGGCCGCCGGTGTACGTGATCCGCAGCCGTCCGAGCGGCATCGGGTTCGCGGCGAGCACGGCGTCGCAGGCGCGGCGCACCTCGTCCTGGTCGGGCTCCGGCAGGCCGAGGCCGCGGGCGGACCTGGCCAGCCGCTCCAGGTGGCGGGTGACCGCGAAGGGCCGGCCTTCGACGGCCTTGAGCGTCTCGAACACGCCGTCGCCGACCGTCAGTCCGTGGTCGAACACCGACACGGTGGCGTCCGCGGTGTCCCGCAGTCCGCCGTCCACCCAGATCTTCACCGAAGCATCCCTCCGCTTGTCTCCTGGACTCCCGACGCTACCGCCAGCAGCCTGGCCGCCTTCAATTCGGTCTCGGCCCACTCGCCTTCCGGATCCGAACCCCAGGTGATCCCGGCGCCGGTGCCGAAGCGCAGCAGGGGGGCGCCGGGGCCCGTCCTGTCGATCCAGAACGTCCGGATGCCGACGGCCAGTTCACCGGTCCGCCGGTCGGCGTCGACCCAGCCGATCCCGCCGCAGTACGGGCCGCGCGGGGCGGTCTCCAGCTCGCCGAGCACCCGCAGCGCGCTCGACTTGGGCGCGCCGGTGACCGAGCCGGGCGGGAAGGCGGCGGCGAACAGCTCCGGCCATCCGGCGTCGGGGCGCAGCTCGCCGCGGACGGTGGAGACCAGGTGCACCAGGCCGGGGTGCGGCTCGATCGCGCACAGCGCGGGCACGGTCACCGAGCCGGTGGCGCAGACCTGGCCGAGGTCGTTGCGCACCAGGTCGACGATCATGACGTTCTCTGCGTGGTCCTTGGGCAGCAGCTCGTCCGCGGTCCGCGCGGTGCCCTTGATCGGCCCCGACTCGACCGTCGCGCCGTCGCGCCGCAGGAACAACTCGGGCGAGGCGGTGGCGATCTCGACGCCGTGCGCGGGCAGCCGAATCGTTCCGGCATACGGGGCCGGGTTGCCGCGGGCCAGGACCGCGGACAGCGCGTCGATGTCCGGGCCGCCGTACCCGCCCCGGCTCTCCGCCTCGGGCAGCGGCGCGGTCAGGACCCGGCAGAGGTTGACCTGGTAGACCTCTCCGGCCGCGATGCGCTCGCGGATCGCGCGCACCCCGGCCACATAGGCCGCGCGGTCCAGCGAGGAGGTCCACGCGGCGGGGTCGGGGCCGCGCCAGGGGCGGGTCCGGGGTGTGGAGGGGGCGGGGTCGCGGCGTACGTCGCCGAAGCGGGCGCAGACCGTACGGCCCTCGAAGTCGGCGGCGACCGCCCAGAAGCCCGTGGAGTCGAGCGCGCTCAGGTCCGCGGTGACATCCCGCAGGTCGGAGGCGACGAGGCCGCCGAAGCGGGCCATGGGGGCGAGGTCACGCACGGGGCTTCCCTGGTGGACGGCGAGTGGACGACGGGAGGGCCGAACCGGTGCTCGGCGGCAGGTGGAGCCGAGTCTAGGCGGGGCGCCGTCGCGGTGCTCCGCCGGTCATGCGCCCGTCATTGGCCCGGCACGCTGCGGAAACCAGTTTTTGAGCTTGACCGGGAATCCGCTAGAGTTCACCACGTCGCCGGGACACGAGAGTGCCCCGGAGCTACGGCGCCTGCGGACGTGGCTCAGTTGGTAGAGCATCACCTTGCCAAGGTGAGGGTCGCGAGTTCGAATCTCGTCGTCCGCTCGACGTGGGGGATCTTCCCGAACCCCCGCTGTGTTGGTGGAGTGGCCGAGAGGCGAGGCAACGGCCTGCAAAGCCGTCTACACGGGTTCAAATCCCGTCTCCACCTCCAAGGACGATTAGCTCAGCGGGAGAGCGCTTCCCTGACACGGAAGAGGTCACTGGTTCAATCCCAGTATCGTCCACTGGACCCCACAGGGTCCTGGAGAAAGATCCCGCGCGATTAGCTCAGCGGGAGAGCGCTTCCCTGACACGGAAGAGGTCACTGGTTCAATCCCAGTATCGCGCACGCGTCATCAGCACCATCCGCGTCACCCGCACGACCGAGGACGATTAGCTCAGCGGGAGAGCACTTCCCTGACACGGAAGGGGTCACTGGTTCAATCCCAGTATCGTCCACGCGCAGGACACCGAGGGCCGGAAGCGATCGAGCTTCCGGCCCTCGGTCGTGCGGGTCCCTCGGCGGTGCGGGTCCACTCGGCCGTGCGGGTCCACTCGATCGCGGGAGGACCGCCTCCGTCGTCGGGATCGGGGGCAACTGGCCCCGGAAAAGCGCAATGCCCGGGTATCTCGCGATACCCGGGCAAACGCAGTCGTCCGCCGTACCCCCGTCCCCACGGGGTTCACCGGTATGTCCCCGGCCCGGACCGCTCTTCCGGGCCTGGGGCGTTGTGTCAGCGCCCCATCAGGCCGGCTACGGACGACGCTTGTGTGACCACCGCGTCCACTCCACCGAAGAAGTAGGCGAGCAGCGCTGCCAGCGGCAGCACCATGGCCGCCGCCACCAGCGGATGCCGGGTGCCGGTCGGACGGGCGCCGACGATCAGCGCCCTGCCGCCGCGCACGGCACGCGCGGTGCGTTCCACCGTGTTCGCCATGGCCCTCTCCAGAGGTGTGGTGTGGTCAGATCTTCTGTTGTCAGATTTGGGGCGGCGGACGTTTGACCTCGGGGGACGAGTGCTTCGCCCGCCGCTTGACCTCAACATTAGGGGCGCGACGGCGGCCGGTCGTCATGCCCTCGTACCCCTTTACCGGCCTCCCGGAGGATGACGGCGAGCGGCCCGGATACTCCCCTGGGTGGAGGAGGCGACCTAGGTCACCAGGGGTATCCCGGAGGGGACACCGGGCCGGAGGGGCGGCTTTTCCTGAGGAGGGTCCGGGACCGCGTCGGTAGCCGGCGGGGTGACAGGGCGGTGACGGGGTCGGGCGACGGCGCGGTGACGGGGCGGTGCTCAGCCCGCCTGCTCGACCTCGCGCGGTACCGGCTGCTCCACCAGGGCGAGCACTCTGGTGGACATGAAGCGGGCGGTGCGGACCACCGTCCCATTGCGGGTGACTTCACTCACTTCCACGACACCTCGGCGCACCGCCGTCTCCACTCTGCGGCCCGCCCGGGTGGCGATGACCTCATAGGTGCGGGTGGTGTCCCCCGCGTCGACGACTATCTCCACACGATCACCTTTCACGGCGTCATTCCCCCTTGGCAGACGGTCCGTTGGCGAAGCGGGCGCGGTGCTGACCACCCGTCGGACGGGCGCGCTCCCGCCTCTCAAGGATCCCACCGGGCACTGACAATTAGCGTCCGCGCGCCTGCGGGGCATCAGCGCGCGGGGGGACTTGAGTCCGTAAGCTGTGGGCGGCCGGCCCAGCGGCCGGTCAGTTCAGTGGAGTGGGGCCTCCCCCACCGGAGGCAGGGGACGGACGGACATGGCGATGATGCGGCTCCGGCGCGAGGATCCGCGGGTCGTCGGCGCGTTCCGGTTGCACCGGCGGCTCGGGGCGGGCGGCATGGGCGTGGTCTACCTCGGCGCGGACAAGCGCGGGCAGCGCGTCGCGCTGAAGGTCATCAGGCCCGAGCTGGCGGAGGATCAGGAGTTCCGCTCGCGGTTCGCCCGTGAGGTGTCCGCCGCCCGGCGGATCCGCGGCGGCTGCACGGCCCGGCTGGTGGCGGCCGACCTCGAGGCCGAACGCCCGTGGTTCGCCACGCAGTACGTGCCGGGGCCGTCCCTGCACGACAAGGTCGCCGAGGGCGGCACCCTGCCCGCCGCCGAGGTCGCCACGATCGGCGCGGCCCTCGCCGAGGGGCTGGTCGCCGTGCACGAGGCCGGGGTCGTGCACCGCGACCTCAAGCCGTCGAACATCCTGCTGTCCCCCAAGGGCCCGCGGATCATCGACTTCGGCATCGCCTGGGCGACCGGGGCCAGCACGTTGACGCACGTCGGTACGGCGGTCGGCTCGCCCGGCTTCCTCGCGCCCGAGCAGGTGCGCGGCGCCGCGGTCACCCCGGCCACCGACGTCTTCGCCTTCGGCGCCACCCTGGCGTACGCGGCGACCGCCGACTCGCCCTTCGGGCAGGGCAGTTCCGAGGTCATGCTGTACCGCGTGGTGCACGAGGAGCCGGATCTGACCGGCGTGCCCGACGCGCTCGCGCCGCTGGTCTACGCGTGCCTGGCCAAGGACCCCGAGGAGCGGCCGAGCACCGTGCAGCTCTCGGAACGGCTCGCCGAGATCGCCGCCCGCGAGGCCCGCGGGATCGGCGCGCCGCGCCGCGAGGGGCTGCCGAAGGCGGCCGGGCCGCGCCCGGAGCGGCCGACCGGCCGCAGGGCCGAGGAGTACGCGCAGCAGCACACCGAACGGCGGCCGGCCGGCGGGCCGACCAACGGGCGTACGGGTCCCGGTACCGCGCCCGGCCGCGGCAGCCGTACGGGCGGTGGCCAGGGGCCGCACGGCACCGGGGCCGGTGCCGGGGGGCAGGGCGGCGCCGGCACGTCCGGGGGGCGCTCCGGGTCGCGTACGCCGCCGCCTCGGCCGCCCGGCCCCCGGTCCTCCGGGACCCGCACCCCCGCCGCCCGGACGCCGACCGGGCGGCGTCCCGGTGCCAGCCCGAAGCGGCGCCTGTTGCGCCAGCGCGTCTTCGTCTTCGTCATCGTCACCCTTCTCGCGGCCGTCATCATCGCCGCCGCCCAGGGGTGCCACCGGCTTTCCCGCGGACTCGGCGTCCCGCCCACGGTCACCGTCTCGGCTTCCGCCGGGGATTCAGGCCCCTAGGGCTGCCGCCCGGGCGGCCCGATGTCGGCTTCCGTCCCGGCCGATCGCGCCGTTCCCCCGGGTGGGTGCCGCTTTTCGGCCGTGCGGACAGTCCCGGTCGGCCGTGGCTCGTCGCGCAGTTCCCCGCGCCCCCAGGTGGGTGCCACATTCCGCCGCGCGAACAGCACCGGTCCGTTGCGGTTTCGCGCGCAGTTCCCCGCGCCCCTACGGGGCCCCACCCGGCGTCGCGGAGACAGTCCCGCCATGACGTGGCTGGTCGCGCAGTTCCCCGCGCCCCCAGGTCAGTGCCACATTCCCGCCATGGGAACAGCACCCGCCCGCTGCGCTTGCCCGCGCAGTTCCCCGCGCCCCTACGGGGCCCCACCCGGCGTCCGGAGGGCGGGCTTTTGAGGGGCGCGGGGAACTGCGCGACCAGCCCACGCCGGGGCGCGGGTGAAGGACGGCAGGTACGAGCCCCGAAGGGGCGCGGGGAACTGCGCGACCGGCCCCCACCGGGGCGCGGGGAACGGCGCGGGGGGCCAGGGTGGGGCGGGGCTGTCTCCGCGACGGGATGTGGCACTCGCGCGGGCGTCCGTACTCGTGAAGCCTCCCCCGCAGGGGGGCTGGCGTGGGTGGGCGGACTTCGGCTAGGTTTCCAAGCGCTTGCTTAGTAGGCTCGGGCGATCGGAAGGACGCGGCGCATGACGACCACCACCGCGAAGGACGGCCTCGGCGAGGAGGAGCTGCGCCGACGGGCCAGGGCGCTGCTGGCGGCGTGGGAGCCGGGGCGGACGGAGCCGCTGGAGTTTCTGCGGGCGCGGTTCGACGCGGGGCTGGCGTGGGTGCACTTCCCCGAGGGCCTCGGGGGCCTGGGTGCGCCGAGGGCGGCGCAGGCGGCGGTGGACGCGGAGCTGACGGCGGCCGGGGCACCGGACAACGATCCCCGGCGGATCGGCATCGGGCTCGGCATGGCGGCGCCGACCATCCTGCGGTACGGCACCGAGGAGCAGAAGTCCCGCTTTCTGCGACCGCTGTGGACCGGCGAGGAGGTGTGGTGCCAGCTCTTCAGCGAACCGGGCGCGGGCTCGGACCTGGCCGGGCTGCGGACGCGGGCGGTCCGCGACGGCGACGAGTGGGTCGTGGACGGCCAGAAGGTCTGGACGTCGAGCGCCCACACCGCGCGCTGGGCGATCCTCATCGCCCGTACCGACCCGGATGTGCCCAAGCACCGAGGGATCACGTACTTCGTGTGCGACATGACCGACCCCGGCGTCGAGGTGCGTCCGCTGCGGCAGATCACCGGGGAGGCCGAGTTCAACGAGGTGTTCCTCAGCGGGGTGCGGATTCCCGACGCGCACCGGCTCGGCGAGGTCGGCGACGGCTGGCGGGTCGCGCAGACCACGCTCATGAACGAGCGGGTGGCGATCGGCGGGCAGAGCCTGCCGCGTGAGGGCGGCATGATGGGCCCCGTCGCCGCGACCTGGCGCGAGCGGCCCGAGCTGCGGACGCCGGAGCTGCACGACCGGCTGATGCGGCTGTGGGTGGACGCGGAGATCGCGCGGCTCACCGCCGAGCGGGTCCGCCAGCAGCTCGTGTCCGGCGCGCCGGGCCCCGAGGGCTCCGGGCTCAAGCTGGCCTTCGCCCGGCTCAACCAGCAGATCAGCGGCCTTGAGGTGGAACTCCTCGGCGAGGACGGCCTGCGCTACGGCGACTGGACGATGGTCAGGCCGCGCAGTGTCGACTTCTACGGCCGCGACGCGGGCTACCGCTATCTGCGGGCCAAGGGGAACTCGATCGAGGGCGGCACCTCCGAGATCCTGCGCAACATCGTCGCCGAGCGGGTCCTCGGCCTGCCCTCCGAGCCCCGCACCGACAAGGACGCCGCCTGGAAGGACCTCCCCCGATGACCGCCGCCTCCGCCCCCTCCCCCGGCCCCGCCGACCTCCTCTACTCCGAGGTCGAGGACGACCTGCGGGCCGCCGTGCGCGACGTCCTCGCCGACCGCTGCCCGCCGACGGCCGTGCTGGCCGCGATCGAGACCGACACACCGTACGACCCGGCGCTGTGGCGGGTGCTCGCCGCCGAACTCGGCCTCGCCGGGCTGCTGGTGCCGGAGAAGCTCGGCGGCCAGGGCGCCACCGCGCGGGAGGCCGCCGTCGTCCTCGAAGTCCTGGGCGGCGGCGCCGCGCCCACGCCCTTCCTCGGCAGCGCCGTCCTCGCCACCACCGCGCTGCTCGGCTGCGACACCGAGGACGCGGGGACGGCGGCGCTGCTCGGCCGCCTCGCCGCAGGCACGGCCACGGCGGCGCTGGCCGTCCCGCTGTCCGCCGCTCCCGGCGGTGCCTTCCCCACAGCGGTACGCGCCGACGCGGGCGGTCTGCTGACCGGCCGTGTCACCAGCGTCGTGGAAGCCCTCGTCGCGGACGTGCTCGTCGTCCCCGCCGTCGGCCCGGAAGGCCCGGGGCTCTACGAGGTCGCGGCGGCCGACGTCCGTACCGTACGGCCGGTCTCCCTCGACCTCACCCGGCCGCTCGCCGATCTGGAGCTCTCCGGCGCCGCCGGGCGTCTCCTGCCCGCCGCAGACCCGGCCGCCGCGCTGGACCGCGCCCTGCTCACCGGCGCCGGGCTGCTCGCCTCGGAACAGCTCGGCATCGCCCAGTGGTGCCTGGACGAGACCGTCCGCTACCTCGGTGAGCGCCACCAGTTCGGGCGCGTGGTGGGGTCCTTCCAGTCGCTCAAGCACCGGCTCGCCGACCTCTGGCTCGAGGTCGTCTCGGCCCGCGCCGCCGCCCGCTCCGCCGCCGACGCCCTGGCCACCGGCGCGCCCGACACCGCCGTCGCCGTGGCCGTCGCGCAGTCGTACGTCGCCGCCACGGCCGTCCACGCCGCGGAAGAGGCCCTTCAACTGCACGGCGGCATCGGCATGACGTGGGAGCATCCGCTCCACCTCTACCTCAAGCGCGCCAAGGCGGACGAGATCGCCCTCGGCACACCGGGGTACCACCGCGCGGCGCTGGCCTCTTTGGTGGGGCTCCCGCCCCGCCCGTGAGGACGCCCGCCCGTGGGCGCGCTGGGGGTGCCCCCGGCGCGCCTGAAGACCTGGCCCCGGCCGCCGCCCCGCGCGGCTACAGCCTCGTGGCGTAGAAGGCGACGGCCGACGCGGCGGCGACGTTGAGGGAGTCGACGCCGGGGGCCATCGGGATGCTGACCCACTCGTCGGCGGCGCGCAGGGCGTCCACGGAGAGGCCGTCGCCCTCGGTGCCGAGCATGAGGGCGAGTTTGGGGTAGCGGCGGGCGGCCAGTTCGTTGATGGTGATCGACTTGTCGGCGAGGCAGAGCGCCGCGGTGACGAAGCCCTGCTGGCGGAAGCGTTCGATGTCCTTGGGCCAGGAACTCAGACGGGTCCAGGGGACTTGGAGGACGGCGCCCATGGAGACCTTGACGGCGCGCCGGTAGAGGGGGTCGGCGCAGCGCGGGGAGAGGAAGACGGCGTCCACGCCGAGGGCGGCGGCGCTGCGGAAGGCGGCGCCGAGGTTGGCGTGGTCGACGATGTCCTCGAAGATCGCGACGCGGCGTCCGGCGCCCTGGGCGGGGGCGGCGGCGAGCAGGTCCTCGGCCGTCGGCAGCGGCTTGCGCTGCATGGAGGCGAGGGCGCCCCGGTGCACGTGGTAGCCGGTGACCTGCTCCGCGAGGTCGGGGCTGACGGCGTAGACGGGAGCGGGCACCTCGTCGATGACATCGCGCATGACGTCCACCCACTTGGCGGACAGCAGCATCGAGCGCATGCGGTAACCGGCGTGCCGGGCCCGCCTGATGACCTTCTCGCCCTCGGCGATGAAGAGACCTTCGGCGGGTTCGCGACGACGCCGCAGGTCCACGTCGGTCAGCGACGTGTAGTCGTGCAGGCGCGGGTCGTCGGGGTCGTCGATCGTGATGAGCTCAGCCACAGCCTGATACTGCCCTGTCCTCCGGCACCTGCCAACGGCGCATCCACAAGCCGTTCACCGGCCGGTACGGCCCTGTGCGACGCCGCCGCCCACGGTGACCACGTCGCCGATCACGATCACGGCGGGGGGACGTACGCCTTCCGCTTCCACGACGTCCGCGACGGTCGCCAGCGTGGCGTCCACCCGGCGCTGCGCGGCCGTCGTGCCCTCCTGCACCACGGCCACGGGTGTGTCGGCGGACCGGCCGCCCGCCACCAGCGTCGCCGCGATCGGGCCGATCCGCTCGACCGCCATCAGCAGCACGAGGGTGCCGCGCAGCCGGGCCAGCGCCGTCCAGTCGACCAGCGAGCGCGCGTCGTCGGGCGCGACATGGCCGCTGACCACCGTGAACTCGTGGGCCACACCCCGGTGCGTGACCGGGATACCGGCCGCGCCCGGCACGCTGATGGAGCTGGAGATGCCGGGTACGACGGTGACCGGGACACCGGCCGCGGCCAGCGCCTCTGCCTCCTCCATACCGCGCCCGAAGACGTACGGGTCGCCGCCCTTGAGCCGGACCACGGCCTTGCCCGCCCTGGCGTGCTCGATCAGCGCGCTGTTGATGGCCTCCTGGGCCATCGCCCGGCCGTACGGGATCTTCGCCGCGTCGATCACCTCGACGTGCGGCGGCAGTTCGTCCAGCAGGTCGCGCGGGCCGAGCCGGTCGGCGATCACCACGTCCGCCTCCGCCAGGAGGCGGCGTCCGCGCACCGTGATCAGGTCCGGGTCGCCGGGGCCGCCGCCGACCAGCGCCACGCCCGCCGTCCGCGTCCGGTGGTGCGGCGCCACCAGCGTGCCGTCCCGCAGCCCCTCGACGACCGCGTCCCGTACCGCCGCCGACCGCCGGGGGTCCCTGCCGGTCAGCACCGCCACCGTCACGCCCTCCGAACGGCCCGTCGCGGGCGTCCACGCCGTGGCCGCCTCCGCGTCGTCGCTGCGCACGCACCACACCCGGCGGGCCTCCGCCTCCGCGGACGCCGCCGCGTTCGCCGCCGCGTCGGTGCTCGCCACCAGGGCGTACCAGGCGCCCTCCAGGTCCCCGTCCTCGTACGGCCGCCGCTCCCAGCGCAGCTCGCCCGCGTCGGCCATCGCCTCCACCGACGGCGTCGCCGTCGGCGACACCACCACGATGTCCGCCCCCGCCGACACCAGCGCCGGAAGCCGCCGCTGCGCCACCTGGCCACCGCCGACCACCACGACGCGCCGTCCGGCGAGGCGCAGCCCTACGGGGTACGCCGGGGCGTCCTTGCGATCCATGCGGTCCGGCTCCTTCTCAACGGTTTCCACTGCGTGCGGCGATCCTACGTTTCGGCCCCGGCACCGGTCGGCCCCACCGTGCCCGGCCGCGCGCTTCCCCCCGCCCCTCCGGGACGCGTCCTCTTCCGCAGAAGGGTGAGCCGTCCTTCTTGGGGGCGCGGGGAATCGCGCGGCCGACCACGACGCACCGCCACTGTGCACGCCACAACGGGCGGCACCCCCTCGGGGCGCGGGGAACCGCGCGCTCGGCCAGGACGCACCGCGACTGTGCACGCCACAGCAGGCGGCACCCCCTGGGGCCACGACCGCACCGCCGCGGCGCATGCCGCCGTCAGCGGCGCCCCCTCCGGGGAGGAGGAACAGGGCCCGGGGAGGGCCTGAGCTTCAAGCGGGGGCACCCCGTGCGGGGGCTACCCCTTCTCGGTGACGCCCGCCGCGTCGAAGGTGGCGACTTCGTGCATGACGCGCGCCGCGCTCTGGACGAGGGGCAGGGCGAGCAAGGCCCCGGTGCCTTCGCCGAGGCGGAGGTCGAGGTCGACGAGGGGCCGCAGCCCCAGCGTGGTGAGCGCGGCGACATGCCCGGGCTCGGCGCTGCGGTGCCCGGCGATGCAGGCGGCGAGCACCTCGGGGGCGATGGCGCGAGCGACCAGGGCGGCGGCACCGGCGCTGACGCCGTCGAGGATGACGGGGGTACGGAGGGCCGCGGCGCCGAGCAGGAGCCCGACCATGGCGGCGTGTTCGAGACCGCCGATGGCGGTGAGGACGCCGATGGGGTCGCCGGGGTCGGGCCGGTGCAGGTCGAGGGCGCGCCGGACGACCTCGACCTTGCGGGCGTGCATCTCGTCGTTGATGCCGGTGCCGCGCCCGGTGACCTCGGCGGGGTCGACGCCGGTGTAGACGGCGATGAGGGCGGCGGACGTCGTGGTGTTCGCGATGCCCATCTCGCCGGTGAGCAGCGCCTTGTTGCCCGCGGCGACGAGGTCGCGGGCGGTCTCGATGCCGACCTCGATGGCGCGCAGCGCCTCTTCGCGGGTCATCGCGGGCCCCGCGGTGAAGTCGGCGGTGCCCGCGCGGACCTTGCGCGGCAACAGCCCCGGGGTGCTGGGCAGTTCGGAGGCGACGCCGACGTCCACGACGCAGACCTCGGCGCCGACCTGGTTGGCGAAGGCGTTGCAGACGGCGCCGCCGCCGAGGAAGTTGGCCACCATCTGCGCGGTGACCTCCTGCGGCCACGCGGTGACGCCCTGGGCGTGCACCCCGTGGTCACCGGCGAAGATCGCCACGGCCGCGGGCTCGGGAATCGGCGGCGGGCACTGCCGCGAAAGCCCGCTGAGCTGCGCGGAGATGATCTCCAGCATGCCCAGCGCGCCCGCCGGTTTCGTCATCCGCTTCTGCCGCTCCCACGCCTCGCCGAGCGCCTTGGCGTCCAGCGGGCGGATGCCGCGCAGCGTCTCTTCCAGCAGGTCGTGCGGCTCCTCGCCGGGCAGCGCGCGGTTGCCGTACTCCTCGTCGTGCACGACCCACGACAGCGGGCGGCGCTGCGACCACCCGGCCTGCATCAGCTCGGGCTCGTCGGGGAATTCGTCGACGTACCCGACGCACAGGTAGGCGACGACCTCCAGGTGCTCGGGCAGGCCGAGCTCGGTGACCATCTGGCGCTCGTCGAAGAAGGAGACCCAGCCGACGCCGAGTCCTTCCGCGCGGGCGGCGAGCCACAGGTTCTCCACGGCGAGCGCGGAGGAGTACGGCGCCATCTGCGGCTGCGTGTGGCGGCCGAGGGTGTGCCGGCCGCCGCGGGTGGGGTCGGCGGTCACCACGATGTTGACCGGGGTGTCGAGGATCGCCTCGATCTTCAGCTCGCGGAACTGCCGCGCCCGGCCCTTGGGGAGCGACTTGGCGTACGCCTCCCGCTGCCGCATGGCCAGTTCGTGCATCTTCTCGCGGGTCTTCGCCGACCTGATGACGACGAAGTCCCACGGCTGCGAGTGCCCGACGCTGGGCGCGGTGTGCGCCGCCTCCAGGACGCGCAGCAGCACGTCGTGCGGGATCGGGTCGGACCGGAAGCCGTTGCGGATGTCTCGCCGTTCGCGGATCACCCGGTGCACGGCGTCCCGGACGGCGGGCTCGTACGCCTCCGCCGCGGGCCCCTGCTGCGGGACGACCGCGACCGGCAGCGGCTGGGCCTCTTCGGCCTCGGCGGCGACCGGCTCGGGGGCAACGGGCTCCGCGACGACCGGCTCCGCGACGACGGCCTCGGGGGCGGCCTCGGGTACGGCCTCCACGGGCGCGGCCTCGGCTTCGGGAGTCGCCTCGGGCGCGGTCTCGGCCGACTGCGCCGGAGCAGCGGCCTGTTCCGGTACGTCCGCCGGTTCCGGCACGGCGACCGGCTCGGCCGCGGCGGGCGCGGGCGTCCCCTCGGCGGGCGTCTGCCGGACGGCCTCCACGGGTACGGCTTCCACGGGCGCGGCCTCGGCCGGTGCCGCTTCCACCGGTACGGCCTCGGGCAGCGGCGCCGGAGCCTGTACGGCCGCCGACGGCTGCTCCTCGGGCGCGACGTGCGGCGCCTCCTGCTCGACCGGGGCCGCGGGCGCGGCCTGCTCGGGAGCGGGCGCGTACTCGGCTGCGGCGGGCTGAGCGGGCGGCACGGGCCGGACCGGCTCGACGGCCATGGGCTGCGCCACGGCCTCGGGCTGCGCCACGGCCTCAGGTTGCGCGGCGGGTTCGGGCTGCGCGGCGGGTTCGGGGACGGCCACCGGCGCCGGGGCCTGGGCCGGGACGGCGGCGACCGGGGCGGCGGCGGCCGGAGCCGCGGTCTCCTCCGGCGCGTCGTCGGGCGCGAGGAACGCGCGCAACGGGTCGGCGGGCCGCGGCGGGACGACGCTGTCGGCGTGCGGGATCAGCGACGGCTGGGAGGCGGCGGGGGCGGCGGGCCAGCCGCCGACCTGCTCGGCGCCCGCCGTGCCGGAGGCGGGAGTCCGGTCCGCGGCCTCGCCGGTCTGCTGGGCGGGGATGCCGGAGGTGTCGTCCTGCGGCACGTCGAGGTATTCGGGGCCGGAGGTCGGCGGGCCCGAGGCCCGTACCGGGGTCTGCGCCGGTGCCTGGGCGTGCGCGGGACCGCGGTCAGCCAGGGAGCGTACGGAGACGCCCGCGCCGATGCTGTCGGGCATCGGCGGGCCCATGTGCAGCGGGCGGCGCGGCGCGGCGGTCTGGGCGGTCTGGGCGCCGGCCGGCTGCGGCACACCGGCAGACGGCATCGGGACCGCGCCCGTGTCGCCGGGGCCGGCGAACTCGGCGGCCGGGGCCGCGTGCTCGGTACCGGTGTCGAAGCCGTAGCCGGGCGCCGGATTCCCCGCGGCGGGTGTCGCGGCCTCGGACACGGGCGGCACGGCCGGGGGCAGCGCCTCGCCGCCCTGCTGGGCGGCCTGCTGGACGTCCTGGGGCAGGCCCTGCGGGAGCGGCTGCGGCGCGAGCACCGCCGCGTAGTCGATGGAGCCGGAGTCCCGGCCGCCCGCCTCGTGCGCGTCGGCGTGGGCCGGTACGGGCTGCGGCGGCACCGGCTGCGGGTCGCTCCAGGACCCCTGCGGGCCCGGCATGAGCAGCACGTCGTCCTCGTCGTCGATGCCCGCGCCGGGAGCGGCGGGCTGGTCGAGGTAGGTGTACGCGGGTGCGCCCTGTTCGTCGGGAAGCGGTTCCGCGCCCCAGCCGGGGACGGACGGCTGCGGTACGGCAGTGCCGGGAAGCTCGGAGTGCGGCTGGCGAACCGCTTCCCCGACTGCGTTCTCCGGCAGCCCCTCGCCGGGGATCCGACCGGTGTCCGTCATGCGTGCCCCTCGCCCATCGGTTTCGCTCCTTCCAGCGCTGCACCGCGCGCGGCCCGACCCCCTCACGCAAGAGAACGAGCGTGCGGAGCAGCGGGCACGTGAGCGCCGGACGCCGCGGTTCTCGACGACCCGTCAACGCACGACGACGGCACAACGATCCGCCAGCCTACCCCGCTCGGCGCGGCGGCCCGTCCGGTGGTCCGCACCTCGGGACGCCCCGCGTACGATGCCCCGACACACGTCCGCGACCGGCGCAAACGCCTTCTACGCAGGCGTTTTTGATCATGCACAGATCAGCGGCGCGTGCCGCAGAGGGCAAAGGTCACCGAGCGTTCCCGCTCGGCCCACTCGGAATCCAGTTCGACGGATTGCAGGAGAGCGCGTTCCACCTCGTAACCGCCTTCCTCCAGTGCCCTGCTGACCGCTTCGGCCTCGTCGCGGGTGGTCGCGCCGGTCACGATCCGCTCCGGGCGGCGGGCCGCGCAGGCGGCGGTCACCTCGGCGTCGACGCACCCGATCCGTACCGCGTCGGGCTCCGGAAGGTCGTCCAGCACCTGGGGCGCCGGGCCGTGTACGACCTGGAGTTGGACCCCGGCCCTGCGGCCGGTGGCGGTGATCCAGTCGCACGCGTCGGCGTCCCGGTCGACGGCGATGACGGCGGCGCCGAAGCGCGCGGCCTCGACGGCGACGGCGCCGTCCGCGGAGCCGATGTCCCACACGAGGTCGCCGGTGCGCGGGCCGAGCCGGGCGAGTTGGAAGGCGCGCAAGTGCGCCGAGGTGTCGCCGCCGTAGTCGGACGAGGGCAGCGCCCAGCCGCGGACCGGGCCGGGAAATCCGGGGTCGCGCCCGGCGATCCAGCCGCCGCGCTCCGCCGACGGTACGCCGAGACCGGCCGCTCCCGAACCGGCGGAGGTGGTGCCGCCGACGACCAGGACGACGTTCGGATCGCGCCAGATGTGGTCGGCGACGTTGTCGGAGGTGAGAACTGTCACCTGCTCCTGGTCGGTGCCGAGCGCTTCGCAGATGACGAAGGTGCGGTGGACTCCGGTGAGCAGCAGGGAGAGTTCGACCGGGCCCGCGCCGGGCGCGGTGAGCACGGCGACCTTCGGGTAGGCGCGGCAGACGTTGACCGCGCGGCGCAGGGAGCGGCCGTGCGCGACCACCACGCGGGCGTCGTCCCAGGGCATTCCGGCGCGGGCGAAGGCGGTGGCGACGGCGGAGACGCCGGGGATGACCTCGATCTCCAGGCCGTGTTCCGGCGCCCGCAGCGCGCGGACGACGCCGAAGAAGCCGGGGTCGCCGTCGGCGAGTACGACGGCGCTGCCGCGGTGCTTGGCGATCCTGCGGGCGGCGATCTCGATGCTGCCCAGCACGATCCGCTCGGCGTGCTCGGGGACGTGCGACAGCGCGAGATGGTGTTTGGTGCCCGCGACCAGGGTGGCGGCGTTCAGTGCGGCGCGGGCCGCGTCGGACGGAGGTGAGCCGTCCCATCCGATCACGGTGACCCGGTCGGCCATCGTCGTCTGCCTCCATGGCTGTGCGGATCGCTGCGGACCAGGTCACGGCACGGCGGCGTGGCGCGCCCCGGTCCCGGGGGGAGAACACTATCCGGGCCCGGGTGCCCGGGGACGAGGCGAGGGGGCAGGTATCCGCCACGGCGTCCTCGGAGCCGGTGGGCGGGAGGGCTCAGCGCCAGTCGGCGTACGCGCTGAAGTCGGCGTGGGCGTCGTATCCGCCGTCGCCGGAAGCCTGGCCCGGACCGTCGTCCAGGTCCTCGGGCAGCACGCTCCACACCAGCAGGTCGGTGCGGATCTCGGCCCAGCGGCCGTCCTCGGTCTGGCTGCGGACGATGCCCGCGTTGCGCAGTACGCCCTCGCTGACGCAGCCGATCTTCTGCGCGACCTGCTGGGAGGCGGTGTTGTCGGCCGCGGTGCGCAACTCCAGCCGTTCGAAGCGCTGGTCGGTGAAGAGCCAGTGGCAGACGGCCTGCACCGATTCGCTGGCGTATCCCTCGCCGCGCGCCCAGGCTGCGGTGAGGTAGCCCACCTCGCTGCCGCGGATCCGCCAGTCGGTGTTGTGCAGGTGGACGGTGCCGACCAGCCGCTGGGTGAGGAATTCGGTGACGGCCAGGACGATGCCGCGGCCGGACTCGCGCTCGGCGGGCGCGGTCCTGGTGACGAACGCGCGGGCGTCGTCCTGCGAATACGGCTGCGGTACGCCGGTCCACGCGATGATCAGCTCGTCGTTCATCATCTCCGCCAGGGCGGGGATGTCGGCCTCCTCGTACGCGCGCAGCACCAGCCGCTCCGTACTGATGGAGATGTCCGGAAAGGTGGGCGTCATTCGCTGCTCCGTAACCAGGGCATGTGTGGATTGCACAGCATGCAGCATCCCGCACGGCATGGGCCGGGCAGGGTCGCCGGGGCGGGAATGGGGTGCGCGGCGGCGAACGCCCTTCCAGAGTAGGGCGAATGCCGGTCAGGGCGGGTATCCGTGAACGTCATCCGATCCTGCTACCGTCAGCCCGCGTGACAGTGCACCACGCAGCAGGAGTCGGCTACCAACGGGCAGCGGAGGTCTACGAGAGCTCCCGGCCCTCCTATCCGCTCGCCGCGCTCGCCGCGCTGGCGGACGCGTTGCCCCTGGAAGCGGGCCGTACCGTGGTCGATCTCGGCGCGGGCACCGGCAAGTTCACCCGTCTGCTGGCACTGACCGGGGCCGAGGTGCTCGCGGTGGAGCCGGTGAAGGAGATGCGGGAGCGGCTCGCCGAGCTGCTGCCCGCGGTCGCGGTGAACGCGGGGACGGCGGAGACGACGGGGCTGCCCGACGGCTGCGCGGACGCCGTGGTGGCGGCGCAGTCCTGGCACTGGTTCGAGGAGCCCGCCGCGCTGACCGAGGTGGAGCGGCTGCTGCGGCCGGGCGGCGCGCTGGCGCTGGTGTGGAACACCTTCGACACCTCGGAGCCGTGGATGCGCGACTTCCAGGACATCTACTTCCGGCTGGCGCCGCGCGATCTGCCCCGCCCGCCGCTGTCCTCCGGCCTCGGCGACGCGGGCTGGCGCAAGCCGTTCGAGTCGCGGCCCGGCTGGGGGGCGATCGAGGAGCGGCACTGGCCCAATCCGCACTCCACGACGGTCGCGGACATCGTCGACCGGATGATGTCGTCCAGCCATATCGCCGTCCTCGACGCGACCGCGCAGGGGCGGGTGCGCGCGGAGTTGGAGGCGGTGCTGGGGGCGCACCACGCGACGCGCAGCAGCGGCGCGATCGAGATGCCGTACGTGACGGACGTGTACTGGGTGCGGCACGGCTGAGGCCCCGCGCCCTCGGGGGGAGCGGGGCCCGTGCGCGGCGGTCAGGCCGCCGGGGCGCCGAAGGCCGGTATCACCGAGCCCTTGAAGGTCGTCTCGATGTACTGCTTCACCTCGGGCGAGTTGAGCAGTTCCGCGAGCTTCTTCACGCGCGGGTCGTTCTCGTTGCCCTTCTTGACGGCCAGGAAGTTGGCGTACGGGTTCCCGTCCGCCTTCTCCAGCACCAGCGCGTCCTTGGCCGGGCTGAGGTCGGCCTGGATCGCGTAGTTGCCGTTGATCACGCCCGCGTCCACGTCGTCCAGGGAGCGCGGGAGCTGGGCGGCCTCCAGCTCCTTGAACTTCAGGTGCTTCGGGTTGGCCGTGACATCGGCGGGGGTCGCGGTCTGGTCGGTGCCCGCCTTGAGGGTGATCAGGCCGTTGTCGGCGAGCAGCTTGAGCGCGCGTGCCTCGTTGGTCGTGTCGTTCGGTACGGCGACGCTCGCGCCGTCCTTGAGCGCGCCGATCGACGTGATCTTGTGGGAGTACAGGCCCAGCGGCTCCAGCTCGACGTTGACGACGGGCACGATGTGGGTGCCGTTCTTCTTGTTGAAGTCGTCCAGGTAGGGCTTGTGCTGGAAGAAGTTCGCGCCGACCTCGCCCTGCTCGGTGGCGGTGTTGGGCAGCACGTAGTCGGAGAACTCCTTGACCTGGAGGTCGAGTCCGGCCTTCTTCGCCAGGTGGTCCTTGACGTAGTCGAGGATCTGCGCGTGCGGGGTGGGGCTGGCCGCGACCACGAGCGGGCCGCTGGTGTCCTTGGCGCTCGCCTTGGAGTCGGAGTCGGAGCCGCAGGCGGTGAGGCCGAGCGAGAGCGCGGCGGCGGCGAGGACGGCGGCGGTGATGGTGGTGTTGTTTCGCACGAAAAGTGCCTCTTTCTGGTTTATCCGGGTCGTGCTGGGTGGTGCGGCGCCGCGACGCTGCGGTGCCAGGGGGACAGAAGCGGGTCGGGACGGGAGAGTCGGGCGGTCAGGAGGCTGTCGCCGGGCGCAGCAGGCGCAGCCGGGGGGCCGCGCCGGACCGGCCGCGGCGGGCGACGGTGCGGGCGGCGAAGTCCCCGACGAGCTGGACGAGGGTGACCACGACGACGAGCACGGCGACGATCACCCACATGAAGCCGGTCTCGAAGCGCTGGTAGCCGTAGCGCAGCGCGAGGTCGCCGAGGCCGCCGCCGCCGACCACCCCGGCCATCGCGGAGTAGCCGATCAGCGCGATGACGGTGGTGGTGGCGCTGGCGATCAGTGAGGCGAGCGACTCCGGCAGCAGCACCTTGCGGACCACCGTCCACGTACTGCCGCCCATCGCCTGGACGGCCTCCACCAGGCCGTGGTCCACCTCGCGGACCGCCGTCTCGACCAGCCGGGCGAAGAACGGGATCGCGCCGACGGCCAGCGGGACGACGGCCGCCTCCCAGCCGATGGTGGTGCCGACGATCGCCCGGGTGAAGGACATCAGGGCGATCATCAGGATCACGAACGGCAGCGACCTGCCGATGTTCACGACGACGCCGAGGACGCGGTTCACGGGAAGACAGCGCAGCAGGCCGCCCCGGTCGGTGAGGACCAGCAGGACACCGATCGGCAGCCCCGCGGCCACCGATATGACCGTGGCCCAGGCGACCATGCGCAGCGTCTCACCACCCGCCTGCGTGAGCAGCGGGTGCATCTCGGACCAGGTCACTTCGCCGTCTCCCCGACCGTGTTCCCGGCCTTCTCCCCCGCCGTGTTCCCCACCGTGTCTCCTGCCGTGTCTCCTGCCGCGACCGGCTCGGCCTTGGCGGCGACGACGGCGACGTCCAGGCCCTGCTCGCGCAGGTAGCCGATCGGCACCACGTTGTCCTCGAAGCGGCCCGGCAGCTCGATCCGCATCCGGCCGATCTGCCGTCCGTCGTAGGTCTCCATGGCCGCGCCGAGGATGGAGATGTCCACGTTGTACGTGCGGGCCAGCCGGGAGATCACCGGCCGGGTCGCGCTGTCGCCGTGGAAGGTGAGGTCGACCACCGTACGGTCGGGGCCCGACGCGTCGCCGTCCACGGGGAACAGCTCGTCGGCCAGTTCGGAACCGGGGGTGGCCAGCAGTTCGGCCACGGTGCCTGACTCCACTACGCGTCCGCCTTTCATGAGTGCCGCCGAGTCGCAGACCTGCTTGACGACGTCCATCTCGTGGGTGATCAGCAGGACGGTCAGGCCGAGCTGCCGGTTGAGGTCGCGCAGCAGCCGCAGCACGGACCGGGTGGTCTCCGGGTCGAGCGCCGAGGTGGCCTCGTCGGAGAGCAGCACCTTGGGGTCGCCCGCCAGGGCGCGGGCGATGCCGACGCGCTGCTTCTGGCCGCCGGACAGCTGCGCGGGGTAGGCGCGGGCCTTGTCGGACAGGCCGACCAGGTCGAGGAGTTCACCGGCCTTGCGGGCCCGCTGGCGGCCGGAGATCCCCAGGATCTCCAGCGGGAGTTCGACGTTGTCCTGCACGGTGCGCGAGGAGAGCAGATTGAAGTGCTGGAAGACCATGCCGATCCCGGCGCGGGCGGCGCGCAGGGCGGCGGGGGCGCGGTCGGAGCGTCCGGCCAGCGCGGTCAGGTCGCGGCCCGCCACCTCGACGGTGCCGGAGGTGGGGCGCTCCAGCAGGTTCACGCAGCGGATCAGGGTGCTCTTGCCCGCGCCGCTGCGGCCGACGACGCCGTAGACCTCGCCTTCGCGTACCCGCAGGTCCACCCCGTCCAGGGCGGTGACCTCACGGTCGCGCGAGCGGTAGACCTTTCTCAGGTCGGTGGTGGTGATCACAGGAGCGTCCATCAGGGTCGAGCGCGCGGCGGACGTACCACCGCACACGGGGGCGTTCTTCTCGGGACGCGGCACGCGGCGGCACACCGGAAAGGGCGGCGGGCCTCAAAGGATTTCGGCGGCGCTCTGGGCGCTGCGCCGGTGCGTGACGCGGGGCACTCGCTTCGGGGCGCGAGGCGTGGAGGTGGGCCCTCGGTCAGTCACACATTCGACACGCACAACGAACACCGGGCGTGATCGCCTCGGTCGCGCGGCTGCGGCTGTTCGTCGTGGTCATGCGTTCCAGTAAACCAGACGGGCGGCCGCGTTCCGAAATCCGGTCCGATTGTTCATTATGCGGACACACTCACGGGGCCGCCCCGGCGGGCGGCCGGGCGGGCGGGGACGGGAGATCCGGGCGGGCAGGGGTGGGAGATCCGGGCGTCACGCCCCGTAATAGAGTCGCCGCATGCTCGACGCGGTCCTCATCACGGTCTCGGTCACGGCGCTGCTGCTCGCGGCGTGGTGCGGTTTCGCCGCGTACCGTGACCAGCCGACCAACGACTGGCACTTCATCGCGATGGCCGTGGTCACCGCGGCCGCGCTGGTGCAGCTCGTGATCGCGATCGTGCAGCTCGCCCGCGGCGACCGGCCGCAGCACGGCATGGCGGTCTTCTTCCCGTATCTGCTGGGCGCGGCCGTGACGATCCCGGCGGCGGCCTTCATGTCCCTTGCCGAGCGGACGCGTTGGGGCTCGGCGATCGTGGCGGCCGGCGGTGTGGTGCTGGCCGTGCTCGAACTGCGGCTCAACGAGATCTGGGGAGCCGGCCATGGCTGACGGCACACGCGCGACACGCACACGGGCACGGACGAAGACGCTGACGAAGGGCACGGACGGCATGAAGGACACGGGGGACGGCACCGCGGCCGAGGCGGCCCAGGACGCGCCGGGGACGCGGATCGGCCAGGGCCCCGGCCGGCTGCTGCTCTCGCTCTACGCGGTCTTCACCGTCGCGGCGCTGTCCCGGTCGATCGTGCAGATCGCGACCAAGTACCACGAGGCACCGCTGGCGTACGTCCTGTCGGGCGTCGCGGGCGTGGTCTACGCGGTGATCACCGTCGCGCTGTGGAAGGGCGGCGAGGCGGCCCGCAAGGTGGCGCTGGTGTGCTGCTCGGCCGAGCTGGCCGGTGTGATCGCGGTGGGCACCCTGACGGTCGTGGACTCCTCGGCCTTCCCCGACGCGACCGTCTGGTCGGACTTCGGGATCGGCTACCTCTTCCTGCCGCTGGCCCTCCCCGTGGCCGGTCTGCTGTGGCTGCGCCGTGCCGCCCGCGAGGCGGGGCGGCCACAGGAACAGCAGACCGGGTCCGGGGCCTGATCCGTACGCGAGGCGCCGTGGAACGCGGCTCAGGCGGTGGCCGCGTAGCCCGCCGTAGCGGCGGCCTTCTCCATGGTCACCAGGCTCAGCCGACGGCTGACCGGCTCCGCGGCGCCCACCTGCTCGTAACCGAGCTTGCGGTACATCCGCAGATTGACCTGGCTGCGGTGGCCGGTGAAGAGCCGGTAGCGCTTGGCCTCCTCCTCGGCCGCCAGTCGCTCCTCGACGGCGTTGAGCAGCCGCCCGCCGAGGCCGTGTCGTTGAAGTCGCGGGTGGACGATCAGTTTCCCGATCCGCGCGGTGCCGTCGTCGTCGACGACTCCGCGTACCGAGCCGACGACCTCGTCGCCCAGGCGCGCCACCAGGACGCACCCCCCGGCGAGTTCGGCACGCAGCTCGTCCAGGGTCTGGGTGAGAGGTTCGATGCTGTAGTCGCCGTACAGCTCCGCCTCGCTCTGGTAGCAGAGGTACTGGAGTTTGAGGATCTTCTCGGCGTCCGAGTGCTCCGCCGTAGAGATGGTCACGCTCATGCCCATGCGCGCAGGCCTCCCCTTCGAATCCGTCCGGGCAGTTTGAGGGTGAGGTATGCGCCCGGAACGAGTGCCTGAACGGAGTTGGTGCGGATATGCGCCGCCTCCGTGGCGCCGATGATCGCACAAACCCTTCGGTGGGGTACCGCCTGCGCCCCACCCAGTTCAGTCTCGTACGGGCGCGCCAAGGGTGCCCACTGCCGCCGACTGTTTACCGTGCATTACCCCGTCTCACCGGGGATCCAACCCTCGAATTCAGGATCGTCCGAAGACAGCCGAGGCAGCGCGACCTCAGCGGTCCGATGCTGCCCTGTGAGATTCCCAACTCGCGGGAGATTTCCCGGTAAGTGGGGTCGGAACGGGACATCAGGGCCGTGACGACCTGCGGGCAGCGGCCGGGCAGCCGCCGTACCGCGGCCTGGACCGTACGGTGTTGCTCCGCCGCCAGCACCAACTCCTCGACCCCGCGCAGCTGCCCGGGCGGGCCCGCGGCGTCCGGGTCCCCGTACGGGCGTTCGCTGCGGATCCGGCGGGCGTGGGCGCGGGCCTCGGCGCGGACCGCGCGGCGCACCCAGCGGTCCGGCTCGGGCGGCGGGCCGCCCAGTTCCAGCAGCCGCAGCCAGACGGCCTGTTCGAGGTCGGCGGCCTCGACACCGCCGCCGGGCAGCGCCTCGGCCGCGGCCTCGGCGGCCAGCAGCGGCCCGAGCGGCGCGTAGGGGTCCGCGGGAGCGTCCGCGGGACGGCGGACGCGGTCGTCGGTGTGCGGGGCCGCGGACAGGTCGGGGTGGTCCATGGGGATCTGCATATCCGCTGGCACGAGACGGCCGCGCCGGACGGTTGCCCGGCGCGGCCGTTTTCACCACATGGAGTGGCGGTGGCGGTTCAGGACGTCCGGGTTCAGGACGTCCAGAAGTCCTCGCGGGCCAGTACGGCGGTGTCGGCGTTGTCGGTGAACAGGCCGTCGATGCCGGTCGCGAACCACGTCTTGAAGGCGGCCAGCGGGTCGCCGTACGCGTTGGGGTCGGTGCCGACCTGGAAGTCGGCGGGCAGGAACTGGTTCTCGTTGCGCGCGGTGAAGGGGTGCAGCACCAGACCGGCCTTGTGCGCGTCCTTGACGACGGCGGTGGGCCGGAGCAGCCTGCCCGAGGCGTCGCGCGGGATGATCACGTCGGTGGTCGGGCCGATGCCCTGGGCGAATCCGGCGATCCAGCGCAGGCCGGCCGGGGTGACGAGGTCGGCCACGGTCCGCTTGTCGCCGGAGACGACGAAGTCCCAGGGCCGCGAGGTGAGGCCGTTGAGCAGGAAGATCTTGGGCGCGGCGCCGCCGAGCGCGCCGAGCCGCTGGAGGCTCTGCGCCTCGAAGGACTGGAGGAACTGCGGGGCGTCGGCGCGGTGCCTGCCGTACTGCTTGAGCAGCTTGATCAGCCGCTCCTCCAGCGGCAGGCCGATGCCGCGGAAGTACGTGGGGTGCTTGGTCTCGGTGTGCAGCCAGACCGGCTTGCCGCGCTTGCGGCCCTCGCGGTCGGCCCAGGCCAGCACCTCCTCGAAGGTGGGGATCGCCCAGCGGCCGTTGTAGACGGTGTTGCGCTGGCGGACGGCGGGCAGCCGTTCGACGGCGCGCAGCCGCTTGAGTTCGGCGAGGGTGAAGTCCTCGGTGAACCAGCCGGTGGTGGGGGTGCCGTCGATGGTCTTGGTGGTTTTGCGGCCGGCGAACTCCGGGTGGTCGGCGACGTCGGTGGTGCCGCCGATCTCCGGTTCGTGGCGGCAGACGAGGTGGCCGTCCCTGGTGGGTACGACGTCCTGCTCGACGACGTCCGCGCCGATCTCCAGCGCGTACTCGTAGGAGCCGAAGGTGTGCTCGGGCCGGTATCCGGCGCTGCCGCGGTGCCCGACGATGGTCGGGACCGGAAGCTTGGGCGCGCCGCCGTGGCCGGGGGCGCCGTGCCGGGGCCGGGCGGTGGACTGTTCCCGGGCCTGCGCCGTACCGGCCGTGCCGAGTACCGCGCCGCCCGCGCCGAGTGCCGCCGCGGACAGGACAGCGCGCCTGCCGAGGCCGGTCTTGTGCTGGTCATCCGTCATGCGCGCATCGTGCCGTGAAAGTCTGTCGCCCCGTCGACATCAGCCGTAACACACACCTAACGCGTGTCAACACTGCGTAGCGGACGTGTGAACCCGGCGTGCGGCGGGGCCCCGCGCGGAAGTATCGTCCTTGTGTACGGTGCGGCGTCCCGCGGTCCCGCCGGTCCTGCGGTCAGGCTGCCGTCGTACCGCGACATCGCAGCACCGCCGCCGTCCGTCCCGCCCAGGCGTGTCCGAACCGGAGGATCCGTTGTCCCGCATGTCCCGCAGCTTGCTCAAGGCGATTCTCGGAGTGCTCATGCGCGTCCTGTACCGCCCCGTGGTCGAGGGCGTGGACGGCATCCCCGGTGACGGTCCGGTGATCCTGGCCGGGAATCACGTCACCTTCGTGGACTCGATGTTCCTGTCGCTGGTGGTGGACCGGCAGGTGTACTTCATCGGCAAGGACGAGTACGTGACGGGCAAGGGCGTCAAGGGCCGGCTGATGGCCTGGTTCTTCACCACCTGCGGCATGATCCCGGTGGACCGGGACGGCGGCCACGGCGGTGTCGCGGCGCTGATGACCGGCCGCCGCGTGCTGGACGAGGGCAAGATCTTCGGCATCTACCCCGAGGGCACCCGTTCCCCCGATGGCCGTCTGTACCGCGGTCGGACCGGAATCGCCCGGTTGGCCCTGATGACCGGCGCCCCGGTGGTGCCCTTCGCGATGGTCGGCACCGACAAGGTGCAGCCCGGCGGCAAGGGGATGCCCCGGATCGCCCCGGTCACCATCCGCTTCGGCTCCCCGCTGACCTTCTCCCGCTACGAGGGCATGGACCGCGACCGCTATGTGCTGCGCGCCCTGACCGACGAGGTCATGAGCGAGGTCATGCGGCTCGGCGGCCAGGAGTACGTGGACATCTACGCGACGAAGGCCAAGGCCGCCTGATACGGCGGGGGCCGCGCCCGGCGCCCGCTGTGACATGGCGGGTTCGCGGGGGCCGGTTTCGCGGCTGGCGGTGGCCGTTCGGCGGCTCGCCGCGGACGGCTGATAGCGGGCGTCGACGACTGGACGGGCTGCCTGGTGCTGATGCAGCCCGGCCAGGTCGACGCGGCCTCGACCGACGACACCATCCTGATCGGACTGGCCGCGCGGGACCCGAACACCAAACTGATCGGCCCGCGTTTCACCGAGCCGCCCAGTACCGCGATTAGACGGCGTCGCCGTCCGCCCCGTCCCAGGCGTGCGCCCAGGTGTGCTGCACCGTCAGATCCGCCTTGATCTCGGCGAGTTGTACGGCGACGGCGGAAGGCGCCGTGCCGCCGCGTCCGTTGCGGGAGGCCAACGCGCCGGGGACGTCGAGGACATGGCGTACCTCGGGCGTCAGATGCGCGGAGATCTTCGCGAACTGCTCGTCGGTGAGCTGGTCGAGTTCGATGCCCTCGGCCTCGCAGACCTTGACGCACTCCCCCGCGACCTCGTGCGCGACCCGGAAGGGCACGCCCTGCTTGACCAGCCACTCGGCGATGTCGGTGGCGAGCGAGAAACCGGCCGGTGCCAGGGTCTCCATCCGCTCCCGGTGGACGGTGAGCGTGGCCATCATGCCGGTGAACGCCGGGAGCAGCACCTCCAGTTGGTCGCAGGAGTCGAACAGCGGCTCCTTGTCCTCCTGGAGGTCGCGGTTGTACGCGAGCGGCAGCGCCTTGAGCGTGGCCATCAGTCCGGTGAGGTTGCCGATGAGCCGTCCGGACTTGCCGCGCGCCAGCTCCGCGATGTCGGGGTTCTTCTTCTGCGGCATGATCGACGAGCCGGTGGAGAAGGCGTCGTGCAGGGTCACGAAGGAGAATTCCTTCGTGTTCCACAGGATGACCTCTTCGGCGATCCGGGAGAGGTTGACACCGATCATCGCGGTGACGAAGGCGAATTCGGCGGCGAAGTCGCGGGACGCCGTGCCGTCGATGGAGTTGCCCACCGAGCCGTGCTGGAAGCCGAGTTCCTTGGCGACGGCCTCCGGGTCCAGGCCGAGCGAGGACCCGGCGAGCGCGCCGGACCCGTACGGGGAGACGGCCGTGCGGTCGTCCCACTGCCGCAGCCGCTCCGCGTCCCGTGACAGCGCCTGTACGTGGGCGAGCACGTGGTGCGCGAAGAGCACGGGCTGGGCGTGCTGGAGGTGGGTGCGGCCGGGCATCGCGGTGTCCGGGTGCGCCTCGGCGAGGCCGACCAGCGCGCTCTGGAGGTCGGCGATGAGCCCGCCGATGGTCCGCGCGTGGTCGCGCAGGTACATCCGGAAGAGCGTGGCGACCTGGTCGTTGCGCGAGCGTCCGGCCCGCAGCTTGCCGCCGAGGTCGGCGCCGACCCGCTCCAGCAGGCCGCGTTCCAGCGCGGTGTGCACGTCCTCGTCGGCGATGGTGCCGGCGAAGTCGCCGGAGGCCACGTCCGCTTCGAGCGCGTCGAGTCCGGCGATCATCCGGTCCAGCTCGTCGGCGGTCAGCAGCCCCGCCTTGTGCAGCACCCGGGCGTGCGCGCGGGAGCCCGCGATGTCGTACGGCGCGAGCCGGAAGTCGAAGTGCACGGAGGCGGAGAGCTTGGCCAGCGCCTCGGCGGGGCCGTCGGCGAACCGGCCGCCCCACAGCCGCAGGTTGTCGTCGCCGCCGCCGGGGCCGCCGGTGTTCGTGTCCGTCACTTCGTCAGGTCCCGCTTCGCGGCGATCTTGCTGGACATGCCGAAGATCTCGATGAAGCCCTTGGACAGCGACTGGTCGAAGGTGTCGCCGGTGTCGTACGTCGCCAGGTTGAAGTCGTACAGCGACTCGCCGGACTTCCGGCCGGTGACGACGGCCCGGCCGCCGTGCATGGTCATCCGGATGTCGCCGGAGACGTGCTCGTTGGCCTCGGCGATGAAGCCGTCGAGCGCCCGCTTGAGCGGGGAGAACCACAGGCCGTCGTAGACCAGTTCGCCCCAGCGCTGCTCGACCTGCCGCTTGTACCGGGCCAGTTCGCGCTCGACGGTGACGTTCTCCAGCTCCTGGTGGGCGGTGATCAGCGCGATGGCGCCCGGCGCCTCGTAGATCTCACGGGACTTGATGCCGACCAGCCGGTCCTCGACGATGTCGATCCGGCCGATGCCCTGGGCCCCGGCCCGCACATTGAGCTGCTGGATGGCTTCGAGCACGCTGACCGGCTTGCCGTCGATGGCCACCGGGACGCCCTGCTTGAAGGTGATGACCACCTCGTCGGCCTCGCGCGGCTCGGCCGGATTCTGCGTGTACTCGTACACGTCCTCGATCGGCGCGTTCCAGATGTCCTCCAGGAAGCCGGTCTCGACGGCCCGCCCGAAGACGTTCTGGTCGATGGAGTACGGCGACTTCTTGGTGGTCGCGATCGGGAGGTTCTTCTCCTCGCAGAAGGCGATGGCCTTGTCGCGGGTCATCGCGTAGTCGCGGACCGGCGCGATGCACCTCAGGTCGGGCGCCAGCGAGGAGATGCCCGCCTCGAACCGCACCTGGTCGTTGCCCTTGCCGGTGCAGCCGTGCGCGACGGTGGTGGCGCCGTGCTTGTTGGCTGCGGCCACCAGGTGCTTCACGATGGCCGGCCGCGACAGCGCGGACACCAGCGGATACCGGTCCATGTAGAGGGCGTTGGCCTTGATCGCCGGGAGGCAGTACTCGTCGGCGAATTCGTCCTTGGCGTCCGCGACCTCGGCCTCGACCGCCCCGCAGGCGAGCGCCCGCTTGCGGATGACGTCCAGGTCCTCGCCGCCCTGGCCGACGTCCACCGCGACCGCGATGACTTCGGCGCCGGTCTCCTCGGCGATCCAGCCGATGGCGACGGACGTGTCCAGACCGCCGGAGTAGGCGAGTACGACGCGCTCGGTCACGGGGCTCTCCTTACGATGCATACGCTGACTGGTATAAGTATGCACTCGACCGTATGCTTCGTCAACGCGGCAGGTCAGAGGGGGTGTGAGACCGTATAACCGGCCGGACCGGAGCTATGCCTCGCCCTGGGCGAGGCGGAGCAGGTGGTCGGCGAGTTTCTGGCCGCCGGCCGGGTCGCGGCTGATCAGGACGACGGTGTCGTCGCCCGCGATGGTGCCGAGGATGTCGTAGACCTCGGCCTGGTCCATGGCGGAGGCGAGGAACTGGGCGGCGCCGGGCGGGGTGCGGACGACGACGAGGTTGGCGGACGCCTCGGCGGAGATGAGGAGTTCGGCGGCCAGGCGCCGCATGCGCTCTTCCTTGACGGACTCGCCGAGCGGGGCCTGCGGGGTGCGGAAGCCGCCCTCGGAGGGGACGGCGTAGATGAGTTCGCCGTCATTGGTGCGGATCTTGACCGCGCCGAGTTCGTCGAGGTCGCGGCTGAGCGTCGCCTGGGTGACGCTCAGCCCGTCGTCGGCGAGCAGCTTGGCGAGCTGGCTCTGCGACCTGACCGGCTGGCGGCCGAGGATGTCCACGATCCTGCGGTGCCGCGCGGTACGGGTCTGCGGTACGGCCTGGCTGCCGTTGTGCTGCTGCGCCTCGGTCATCGTCGTGTCAACTCCGTCATTCTCCGGCTCCGCTCGCCCCGGAGGCCCGGTGCACCTGGTCGAGGACGCCGGGCAGCGCCTGGAGGAACGCGTCCGTGTCGTCGTCGCCGACGATCAGCGGGGGCGCGAGCCGTACCGTGTCGGGCACGGCGGCGTTGACCAGGAACCCGGCATCCTGAGCCGCCTTCTGGATCTGCGCTGAGAGCGGCTCGGTGAGCACGATACCCAGCAGCAGGCCCGAACCGCGCACATGATCGACCAACGGGTGTCGCAGCGCCTCGACGCCCTGCCGCAGCTTCTCGCCCTGCCGCTTGACGTGGTCGAGCAGGCCGTCGGCCGCGATCGTGTCGAGGACGGCGAGCGCGGCGGCGCAGGCGACCGGATTGCCGCCGAAGGTGGTGCCGTGGGCGCCGGGCGTCATCAGCTCCGCGGCCGGGCCGAAGGCGAGGGCGGCGCCGATCGGCAGGCCCGCGCCGAGCCCCTTGGCCAGGGTCACCACGTCCGGCTCGACACCCTGTGCCTGGCACTCGAACCAGTGGCCGGTCCTGCCGATGCCGGTCTGCACCTCGTCGAGCACCAGCAGCGTGCCGGTGGCCGCGGTGATCTCGCGGGCGGCGGCGAGGTAGCCGGGCGGCGGCACGACCACACCGTTCTCGCCCTGGATCGGCTCGATGATCACCAGCGCGGTGTCGGTGGTGACGGCCGCCCGCAGCGCGTCCGCGTCGCCGTACGGCACGTGCGTGACGTCGCCGGGCAGCGGCTCGAACGCCTCGCGCTTCTTGGGCTGGCCGGTCAGCGCGAGCGAGCCCATCGTGCGGCCGTGGAAGGCGCCGTTCGTGGCGACCATGTGCCGACGCCCCGTCAACCGGCCGATCTTGAAGGCCGCTTCGTTGGCCTCGGCGCCGGAGTTGGCGAAGAAGACCCGGCCGGGGCGGCCGGAGAGCTGGAGCAGCCGCTCGGCGAGCGCGACGGGCGGTTCGGCGACGAAGAGGTTGGACACATGGCCGAGCGAGGAGATCTGCCGGGTCACCGCCTCGACGACCGCGGGGTGCGCGGTGCCGAGGGAGTTGACCGCGATGCCGCCGAGGAAGTCGACGTACTCCTTGCCGTCGGCGTCCCAGAATCTGGCGCCCGCGCCGCGGACCAGCGGGATGCGCGGGGTGCCGTAGTTGTCCATGAGCGAGCCCTGCCAGCGCTGGGTCAGTCCCTCGTTGCCGCTCACCGCGCTTCTCCTTCTCCCTGGTCGGATACGGTGCCCGCGGCCGGTGCGCC
Source organism: Streptomyces sp. NPDC003300 (assembly GCF_040610915.1). Classification (NCBI taxonomy): domain Bacteria; kingdom Bacillati; phylum Actinomycetota; class Actinomycetes; order Kitasatosporales; family Streptomycetaceae; genus Streptomyces; species Streptomyces sp. NPDC003300. The sequence continues at coordinate 78,763 of NZ_JBEXNE010000001.1, forward strand.
GGCCGCGTCGGTGACGTCGTCCGGCACGACCATCGTGCCGATGCCCTCGTCGGTGAAGATCTCCAGCAGGATCGAGTGCTGGACCCGGCCGTCGATGACGCGGGCGGTGTTCACGCCGTTGCGCACGGCGAACAGGCAGCCCCGCATCTTGGGGACCATGCCGCTGGACAGGTCGGGCAGCAGCTTCTCCAGCTCCGTCGCGGTCAGGCGGCTGATGACGTCGTCGCTGTTCGGCCAGTCCTCGTACAGGCCCTCGACGTCGGTGAGGACCATCAGCGTCTCGGCGCCCAGCGCGGCGGCCAGGGCGGCGGCGGCCGTGTCGGCGTTGACGTTGTAGACGTGGTGGTCGTCGGCGGAGCGCGCGACGGAGGAGACGACCGGGATACGGCCGTCAGCCAGCAGCGCCTCGATCGCGCCGGTGTCGATGGCGGTGATCTCGCCGACCCGGCCGATGTCGACCAACTCGCCGTCGATACGCGGGCGGTGGCGGGTGGCGGTGATGGTGTGGGCGTCCTCGCCGGTCATGCCGACGGCCAACGGGCCGTGCTGGTTGAGCAGTCCGACCAGCTCGCGCTGGACCTGGCCCGCCAGCACCATCCGGACCACGTCCATCGCCTCGGGCGTGGTCACCCGCAGCCCGGCCTTGAACTCGCTGACCAGGCCGTGCCGGTCGAGCTGCGCGTTGATCTGCGGGCCGCCGCCGTGCACGACGACCGGCTTGAGGCCCGCCTGCCGCAGAAAGACCACGTCCTGCGCGAAGGCGGCCTTCAACTCCTCGTCCACCATGGCGTTTCCGCCGAATTTGATGACGACGACCCTGCCGTTGTGGCGGGTCAGCCACGGCAGCGCCTCGATGAGGATCTGGGCCTTGGGCAGCGCCGTGTGCTTGCGCGCGGTGGGCCGGCCCTCCGGCTTCGCGGCTCCGGGGTTCCCATCGTCGGTCATGAGCTGTACGCGCTGTTCTCGTGGACGTAGTCGGCGGTGAGGTCGTTCGCCCAGATCACCGCGGACTCCGTACCGGCCGCGAGGTCCGCCGTGACGACCACCTCGCGGAACCGCATGTCGACCAGGTCGCGGTCCTCGCCGACCGAGCCGTTCCTGCACACCCACACGCCGTTGATGGCGACATTGAGCCGGTCGGGCTCGAAGGCGGCCGAGGTCGTGCCGATCGCGGACAGCACACGGCCCCAGTTGGGGTCCTCGCCGTGGATCGCGCACTTGAGGAGGTTGTTACGGGCGATGGAGCGGCCCACCTCGACGGCGTCGTCCTCGGAGGCCGCGTTGACGACCTCGATCCTGATGTCCTTCGAGGCGCCCTCGGCGTCGCCGATGAGCTGGCGGGCGAGGTCGCCGCAGACCGCGCGGACCGCCTCGGCGAACTCCTCGTGCTCCGGGGCGATTCCGGACGCCCCCGAGGCCAGCAGCAGCACGGTGTCGTTGGTCGACATGCAGCCGTCGGAGTCGATCCGGTCGAAGGTCAGCCGGGTGGCGGCGCGCAGCGCCGTGTCCAGGGCGGGGGCTTCCACGTCGGCGTCCGTGGTGAGGACGACCAGCATGGTGGCCAGGCCCGGCGCGAGCATGCCCGCGCCCTTGGCCATGCCGCCGACGGTCCAGCCCGCGCCGCCCGCGACGGCCGTCTTGTGCACGGTGTCGGTGGTCTTGATGGCGATGGCGGCCTTCTCGCCGCCGTACTCGGACAGTTCGGCCGCGGCCTTCTCGACTCCCGGCAGCAGCTTGTCCATCGGGAGCGGCAGACCGATCAGGCCGGTCGAGGCGACCGCGATCTCGCCCGCGCCGTGGTCCTCGGCGCCGAGGACCTCGGCGACCTTCTCCGCGGTCGCGTGCGTGTCCTGGAAGCCCTGCGGGCCCGTACAGGCGTTGGCGCCACCGGAGTTGAGGACCACGGCGGCGACCGCGCCGCCCTTGACGACCTGCTCCGACCAGAGCACCGGCGCGGCCTTCACGCGGTTGGAGGTGAAGACGCCCGCGGCGGCGCGGCGCGGTCCGGTGTTGACCACGAGGGCCAGGTCCGGGTTGCCGTTCTCCTTGATCCCGGCGGCGATCCCCGCCGCCGTGAATCCCTTGGCTGCCGTGACACTCACTGCTTCTCCTCGTTCCCTTCTCCGCCCGCTCGGCACGAACCCGCGCCGATCGTCGTTGCCTGCCGCCCGGCGGCCTCGCGTGCGTCGGTCACCGGTTCTCCTCGTTCCCTTCTCCGCCCGCCCGGCACAGAGCCGCGCCGATCGTCGCCGTCCACCACTCCGCGGCCCAGTGCGTCACGGTGCGACTCCGATGGTGGAGAGTCCTGTCGCCTCGGGGAGTCCCAGGGCGATGTTCATGCTCTGCACCGCGCCGCCCGCGGTGCCCTTGGTCAGGTTGTCGATGGCGCTGATCGCGATCAGGCGGTGGGTGCTCTCGTCGTACGCGATCTGGATCTGGACGGCGTTCGAGCCGTAGACGGCGGCGGTCGCGGGCCACTGCCCCTCGGGGAGCAGGTGCACGAACGGCTCGTCGGCGAGGGCCTTCTCGTACGCCGCCCGCAGGTCGTGGCCGGTGACGCCGGGGCGGGCCTTGGCGCTGCACGTGGCGAGGATGCCGCGCGGCATGGGGGCGAGGGTGGGCGTGAAGGACACACTGACCCGCTCGCCGGCCGCCGCGCTGAGGTTCTGGATCATCTCCGGCGTGTGCCGGTGGCCGCCGCCGACTCCGTACGGGCTCATCGAGCCCATCACCTCGGAGCCGAGCAGATGCGGCTTGGCCGCCTTGCCCGCGCCCGAGGTGCCGGAGGCCGCGGTGATGACGGCCTCCGGCTCGACCAGCGCGGCGGCGTAGGCGGGGAACAGCGCGAGCGAGACCGCCGTCGGGTAGCAGCCGGGCACCGCGACGCGCTTGGACCCCTCCAACGCGGCGCGGGCGCCCGGCAGTTCAGGCAGCCCGTACGGCCAGGTCCCGGCGTGCGGGCTGCCGTAGAACCTCTCCCAGTCGGCGGCGTCGGTCAGCCGGAAGTCGGCGCCCATGTCGACGATCAGCACCTCGTCGCCGAGCTGCGCCGCGACCGCGGCGGACTGGCCGTGCGGCAGCGCGAGGAAGACCACGTCGTGTCCCGCCAGCACCTCCGCCGTGGTCGGCTCCAGCACCCGTCCGGCCAGCGGCAGCAGGTGCGGCTGAAGCGCGCCGAGCCGCTGCCCGGCGTTGGAGTTCCCGGTCACCGCCCCGATCTCGACCTCGGGGTGCCCCGCGAGCAGGCGCAGCACCTCCCCGCCCGCGTACCCGCTGCCCCCGGCCACCGCTGCCCGCACCACCATCGAACCCTCCTCGTCGATGGCATGACTATACGTTTCAACGCAGTATTATGCAAAGATCCCGTCGCCCCGCCTACCGGCACTTCCCCCGTTGCTAGGCTGCGCGCATGCCGAACCTGGGGCCCGTCGTCTGGCCGCCCGAGCCGATCAGGACCGCGAGGCTCGTACTGCGCGGGTCCGAGGCGCGTGACCGGGCGGCGTTCATCGAGTTGCTGGCGTCGCCGGAGGTGCATACCTACCTCGGCGGCCCCCGGCGGCGTGCCGAGCTGGAGCGCGAGCTGCCCGAGGTGCCCGAGCAGTGGCCGGGAAGCTTCGTCGTGGAGCTGGACGGCGCGATGATCGGCCAGCTCCTGCTCAGGCGAGCGGCGGAGAGCCACCGCCCGGCCGCCCGGGGGAAGGCCGATCTCGGCTATCTGTTCCTGCCGCGGGCGTGGGGCCTCGGGTACGCCGCCGAGGCGTGCGCGGCGGCGCTCGACTGGTTCGACGGCGTCCTGCCCGGCGAGCCGGTGATCCTGGCCACCCAGAGCGCCAACCTCGCCTCGGTGCGCCTCGCGGCCAAGCTCGGGTTCACCGAGGTGGAGCGGTTCCACGCCTGGGACGCCGAGCAGTGGCTGGGCCTGCGCCCGCCGCTCCCGGCATCCGCGTAGGACCGAGGGCCCCGGTCGCAGCGGCCGAGCCGTACGTCGGCGCGGCCCTCGGCGGAGTCAGAGGGCGCGCAGGGCGGGCAGGAGCGTCTTCTGCGACCAGTCGAGGAAGGGCTCCTGGTGGTCGCCGCCGATCTGGATCAGGGCGATCTCGGTGAAGCCCGCCTCAATGTAGGACGCGACCGCTTCGGCGAACACGTCGGGGTCGCTGCCGCAGGGAATGGCCTCGGCGATGTCCTCGGGGCGCACGTGCCCGTTGGCTCCGGCGAAGGCCGTCGGATTCGGCAGTTCCGCATTCACCGGCCAGGGCCCCACGGACCAGCGGAACTGCTCGTGGGCCCGGGCGACGGCGGCGTCGGTGTCCGGGTCGTAGCAGACCGGGAGCTGGCCGACCCTCGGCTTTCCCGTACCGCCGTGCGCGTCGAAGGCGTCGAGCAGTTCGCTCTTCGGCTCCGTGGCGATTACCAGATCGGCCAGCCGGCCCGCGAGCGAGCAGGAGCGCTCGCCCGAGACCGCGATGCCGAGGGGCGGCGGGGTGTCCGGGAGGTCCCACAGCTTGGCGTTGTCCACCTCGAAGTGGGCGCCCCGGTGGTTCACGACATCGCCCGCGAGCAGGGCGCGGATGATCCCGACCGCCTCTTCCAGCATCTCGACCCTGGTCCGCGCGGAGGGCCACCCACCGCCGACCACGTGCTCGTTGAGCTGCTCACCCGAGCCCAGCCCGAGCCGGAAGCGCCCCTCGGACAGCAACTGCATCGTCGCGGCCTTCTGCGCGATCACCGCCGGGTGGTACCGCTTGGTCGGGCAGGTCACGTAGGTCATGAGCGGGATGCGGTACGTAGCCTGGGCCGCGGCTCCCAGCACGCTCCAGGCGTACGGGGAGTGCCCCTGGGAATCGAGCCAGGGGAAGTAGTGGTCCGAGGTCACGGAGAAGTCGAATCCGGCCCGCTCGGCGCCGACCACATGGTCCACGAGCGCGCGAGGGCCCGCCTGCTCCGTCATCATCGTGTATCCGAATTGCACCATGCGAGGCGTTTAGCCGATCTTCGCGGCCGGGAAACCTCCCGCTCGGCTGAGGGGGCGGTGCGGGGGTAGGCGTAACGGACGGGCAGGAGGGGGACCGGTCCCCCGGTCAGGACACGTCGCGATCACACACGGGCAGGTGGCTTCAGGATGACAAGCGGGACCGGCGGCAGTGCCGCACCCGGCAGGGACGAGACACCGGAGCAGCGCGCCGACCGGCAGTGGGGCGAGCTGCTCCAGGAACTGCGGGTCGTCCAGACCGGTGTGCAGATCCTCTTCGGCTTCCTGCTGACGGTCCCGTTCCAGCAGCGCTTTGCGCATCTGTCCGACGGCGAGCGCACGCTGTACATCGTGACCGTGATGCTGGGCGCGGCGACGACGGGCGCCCTGGTGGGGCCCGTCTCGCTGCACCGGATGCTGACGGGACAGCGGTTGAAGCCCGAGACGGTCGCGTGGGCGTCGCGTCTGACCGTGGTGGGTCTCGTCCTGCTCGTGTGCACGATGGCCACGGCCCTGCTCCTCGTCCTGCGTGTCGCCGGTGGCGCGACGGTCGCGATCCCGATAGTGGCGGGAATGGTCGTATGGTTCGGCCTCGCCTGGCTCGTCCTCCCCGCGGTGGCGCGACACCGCGCCCTGTCGGCGGACGGGTCCGACTGACCTCGACGTTCCCGCAAAGGGAGCAGGACACGGAAAGAAGCGAGACATGACAGAGTCAGAGCCCACCGGCAGTGAGACGGGGCGCGCCGACGGAGCGGTGCTGTTCGACGTCGACGGCACCCTGATGGACACCGTCTATCTGCACACCGTCGCCTGGTGGGAGGCCCTGAGCCAGCACGGCCACCGGGTCGGCACGGCCCGTATCCACCGGCTGATCGGGATGGGCAGTGACCATCTGCTGGACGCGCTGCTCGGCGAGGACCGCGACCACGGCGAGGACGACACGATCAGCGCCGCTCACGACACCCTCTACGCCCAGTACTGGTCCCGGCTGGTGCCGCTGCCCGGGGCTTCCGACCTGCTCAGGGCCTGCGCGGCGCGCGGCTGGCAGGTCGTGCTCGCCTCGTCCGCGAAGGGCGAGGAGGCCGACGTGATGCTCCGCGCCCTCGACGCCGATGAGGCGATCACCGCCGTGACCACCTCCGACGATGTGTCCTCCAGCAAACCCGCCCCCGACCTCGTACGGCAGGCGCTGGAGAAGGCGGGGGTCCCGGCCGGGCGCGCGGTTTTCGTCGGCGACGCCGCCTGGGACGCGCAGGCGGCCTCCAAGGCGGGCGTGCGCTGCCTCGGCGTGCTCACCGGCGGCTGGACGCGCCAGGAGTTGAGCGAAGCGGGAGCCGAAACCGTCTACGAATCCGTCGCGGACCTGCTCACCCACCTGGACGACAGCGTCCTCGCCACGCCACCCCGATGACCGGCCGCCGGGCCGGCGTACGCGTGGCGTCACGACGCCGTCGCGGAAAGTTTCCCGCTCTCGGGCCCCCGTCACACGTGTCAATCATGTGACGCGGGTACGCGGACAGTAGGGAATTGTCACTTCTATGGGTGATTGTTCCGTTTCGACCGCTCCCGAAAGGAACGACGACATGAAAGCGCTGGTCTACAACGGCCCTTACGACGTCTCCGTCGAGGATGCGCCGGACGCGCGGATCGAGCAGCCCAACGACGCGCTGGTCCGGATCACCACCACCAACATCTGCGGCTCCGACCTGCACATGTACGAGGGCCGCACGACCGTCGAGCGGGGCAAGATCCTCGGCCACGAGAACATGGGCATCGTCGAGGACACCGGGCCCGCGGTGACCCGGATCAAGCCCGGCGACCGGGTGTCGGTGCCGTTCAACATCGCCTGCGGAAGCTGTCGCAACTGCGTGAACGGCTGGACCGCCTTCTGTCAGCGCGTCAACCCCACCGAGGGCATGGACGGCGCCGCGTACGGCTACGCCAACATGGGCCCGTACGACGGCGGCCAGGCCGAACTGCTCCGCGTGCCGTACGCCGACTTCAACCTGCTCGAACTGCCCGCGGGTGACGAGCACGAGGCCAAGTTCACGATGCTCTCCGACATCTTCCCCACCGGCTGGCACGGCACCGAACTCGCCGGCCAGCGCGCCGGGGACAGCGTCGCCGTCTTCGGCGCGGGACCCGTCGGACTGCTCGCCGCGCACAGCGCCCTGATCCGCGGCGCGTCCCAGGTCTTCGTCGTCGACCGGCAGGCCGACCGCCTCGCCCTGGCCGAGTCCATCGGCGCCACCCCCGTCGACTTCTCCGAGGCCGACCCCGTGGAGCAGATCCTGGACGCCACCGACGGGCGCGGCACGGACTGCGGCGTCGAAGCCGTCGGCTACCAGGCGCACGACCCGTCCGGCCAGGAGCACCCGGAACTCGTCCTGGACAACCTGGTCAAGGCCGTCCGTACCACCGGCGGCATCGGTGTGGTCGGCGTCTACATGCCCGAGGACCCGGAAGCCGCCGAGGAGGGCGCCAAGCACGGCCGGATCGCCTTCGACTACGGCACCTTCTTCACCAAGGGTCAGCACATGGGCACCGGCCAGTGCCCCGTCCTGCGCTACAACCGCGCCCTGCGCGATCTGATCGTCACCGGCCGGGCCGACCCGTCCTTCCTGGTCTCCCACGAACTCCCGCTGGACGAAGCCCCCGACGCCTACCGGCACTTCGACAAGCGCGACGACGGCTGGACGAAGGTCCTGCTCCACCCCTGACGCAAGGCGGCGAAGGCGGCCCGACGCGACCATGGGCCGGGGATGACCGGAGCTTGACCCGGCGGGCAGCATGGAGGGATCGGGGCGGGCAAGGAGCCCGACGTGATGAGAACCGGTGCGGTGGCCCTGACCCTGCTCGTGGCCGTCGCGGCGGCGGTCGCCGCCGTGGCGGTCGGCCCCTGGTGGTGGACGGCTGCCGCCGTCCTGGCCCTGCTGGGGCTGCTCGGCCTGTACGACCTGACGCAGCGCCGCCACTCGGTGCTGCGCAACTACCCGGTGATCGGCCATGCCCGCTACCTGCTGGAGAAGATCCGCCCGGAGCTCCAGCAGTACTTCGTCGAGCGGAATTTCGACGGCCGCCCGTTCGACCGCGACACCCGCAGCATCGTCTACGAACGCGCCAAGGGCACCGCGGCCGAGGAGCCGTACGGCACCGAACTCGACGTCTACCGCTCGGGCCACGAGTTCCTGGTGCCGTCGATGGCGCCGCGGCCCGTGCCGGACGATCCGCCGCGGGTGCGGATCGGCGGTCCCGACTGCGCCAAGCCGTACGACATGGCGCTGCTGAACGTGTCGGCGATGAGTTTCGGCTCGCTGTCGGCCCAGGCGGTCCTGGCGCTCAACAAGGGCGCGGCGGACGGTGGTTTCGCGCACGACACCGGTGAAGGGGGCCTGTCGGAGTACCACCTGCGGCACGGCGGCGACCTGGTCTGGGAGATCGGCACCGGCTACTTCGGCTGCCGCACCGACGACGGCGACTTCGACGCCGGGGAGTTCGCCGACAAGGCCGCCCACGACAGCGTCAAGTGCGTGTCGCTGAAGCTGTCCCAGGGCGCCAAGCCCGGTATCGGCGGCGTCCTGCCGGGGGCCAAGGTCAACGCCGAGATCGCCCGGGTGCGGGACGTCCCGCAGGGCGAGACCGTCGTGTCCCCGCCGTACCACCGGGTCTTCGGCACGCCCCGTGAGCTGATCCGGTTCATCGCCCGGATGCGGGAGCTGTCGGGGGGCAAGCCCGCGGGCTTCAAGCTGTGCGTCGGTTCGCGCCGCCAGTTCCTGGCCGTCTGCAAGGCGATGGTCGAGGAGGGCACCGCGCCGGACTTCATCATCGTGGACGGCGCCGAGGGCGGTACCGGCGCGGCGCCGCTGGAATTCGCCGACCACGTCGGCACCCCGCTCACCGAGGGCCTGACCACCGTGCACAACGCGCTGGTCGGCGCCGGTCTGCGGGACCGGGTCAGGATCGGCGCGAGCGGCAAGATCGCCACCGGCAGCGACCTCGTCAAGCGCATGGTCCAGGGCGCGGACTACGGCAACGCCGCCCGCGCCATGATGTTCGCCGTCGGGTGCATCCAGGCGCAGCGCTGCCACACCAACACCTGCCCCGTCGGCGTCACGACCCAGGACCCGCGGCGGGCCCGCGCCCTGGACGTCGGCGACAAGTCCGTCCGGGTGCGCAGGCTCCAGGAGTCCACCGTCGCCAGCGCTCTTCAGATCATGGCGTCGATGGGCGTCACCGATCCGGCGCAGCTGCGCCCGCACATGCTGCGCCAGCGTGTCGACCCCTACACCGTCCGCTCCTATGACGAACTGTACGAGTGGCTGGCTCCCGGTCAGCTGCTCGCCGAACCGCCCGCCTCGTGGGCCGCCGACTGGGCCGCCGCCGACCCCGACCGCTTCACCGTCTGAGCCGTACCGCTGTGCGCACCGGCTGCCCCGCGCACCGCGCCGCACCCCCGAAGCGCGCACCGCCACACCGCCCCACCGCCACACCGCCCCACCGCCTGAGCTGGAGGAATCATGGCCCGTACCGTTGCCCGCGTCATCGTGGACGCCCTGGCCGAACTGAACGTACGCCAGGTCTTCGGCGTCGTCGGCGACGCCCTCAACCCCCTGACCGACGCGATCCGCACCACCGAGGGCGTGGAGTGGGTGGGCTGTCGGCACGAGGAGGCGGCGGCCTTCGCCGCGAGCGCGCAGTCCCAGCTCACCGGCGGCCTCGGCGTCTGCATGGGCACGGTCGGCCCCGGCTCGGTGCACCTGCTCAACGGCCTGTACGACGCGGCCAAGAGCCACACCCCGGTGCTGGCCATCGCCGGTCAAGTGCCGCTGTCCGAGCTGGGCAGCGACTACTTCCAGGAAGTCGACAACGACGCGCTCTTCAGCGATGTGGCGGTCTTCCGGGCCACCGTCACCTCGCCGGAGCAGATGCCGCTGCTGCTGGAGACCGCGGTCCGCACCGCCCTGGGACGCAAGGGCGTCGCCGTGCTGTCGGTCCCCGGCGACATCGGGGAGAAGGAACTGTCCACGGACCGGCCGGCCCGTTTCTCGCTCACCACGCCGAGCACCCGGCCGGACGAGGACGCCGTCCGCGCCGCCGCCGATCTGCTGGACCGGGCCGAGCGCGTCACCCTGCTGGTCGGCCGCGGCGCCCGGGGCGCCCGCGACCAGGTCATGGCCCTCGCCGACCGGCTGGCGGCGCCGATGGTGCTCACGTTGAAGGCCAAGGAGGGCTTCGAGGGCGACAACCCGTTCCAGGTCGGACAGACCGGTCTGATCGGCAACCCCGCGGCGGCCTCCGCACTCCAGGACGCCGACACCCTCCTGCTGCTGGGCACCGACTTCCCTTACCGCGACTGGTATCCCGAGGGCCGCACCGTGGTCCAGGTCGACACCGAGCCCACCCACATCGGCCGCCGCGTCCCGGTCGAGATCGGCCTCGTCGGCGAGGTCGGCGCGACCGTACGGGACCTGCTAGTCCAGTTGGACGCCGCACCGTCCGCGTCGGCGAAGGCCCGTGACCGCAAGCACCTGGACCAGGCCGTGGAGCGCTTCGCGTCCTGGCGGGAGGGGCAGGCCCGGCTGGCGGCCCCCGACCACGACAAGGGACTGATCGGCCGCGTCCGCTCCGCCCTGGACAACCGCGAGCACGGCATCCGTCCCGAGGCGCTCGCGGCGGCGGTCGACCGCCACGCCGCCGACGACGCGGTGTTCACCTCCGATACGGGCATGGCCACCGTGTGGCTGTCGCGTTTCGTGGAGATGCGCGGCGACCGCCGCCTCCTGGGCTCGTACAACCTCGGCTCGATGGCCAACGCCATGCCGCACGCGCTGGGCGCGCAGATGCTGGACCGGGGCAGGCAGGTCGTGGCGTTCTGCGGCGACGGCGGACTGAGCATGCTGCTCGGCGACCTCATGACGCTCAAGACGTACGACCTGCCGGTCACCCTCGTCGTCTTCGACAACCGCCGGCTGGGCATGGTCAAACTGGAGCAGGAGCAGTCGGGGCTGCCGGAGTTCGGCACCGTCCTGGACAACCCCGACTTCGCGGCGGTCGCGACCGCCTTGGGCCTGACGGGTATCCGGGTCACCGACCCCGACGAGTTGGACGACGCCGTCCGCACCGCGCTGGCCGCGCCGGGCCCGGTGCTCCTGGACGTCCTCACCAACCCGGACGAGATCGCCGTTCCCGCCAAGCCCACCGTCGAGCAGGGCTGGGGCTTCGCCGTCGCCAAGATGAAGGAGATCGTCCGGAGCTCCGGCGACAACTCGCACTGAGGGCACCGGCGTTGCGCGGTCGGGGGCATCGGGGCATCGGGGCATCGGGGCATCGAGCCGTCAGACCGTCGAACCGTGTGCCGTAAGCGCCGTCGTGCCGTCGAGCCGTCGAGCCGTCGTCCCAAGTAGCCTCCCGCGTGAGATCTTTGAGGTGTCGCCCGGCCGACTCCGGCCCGGCCGACGTGGAGATGGGGGAACATGATCGCTCTGGTACTGATCGGCGTGCTGGTGGTCGTCGTCGGCGGGTGCGCGTGCGTGGTGTGGGCGAGTCGCGGCGGGCCCCGCTGGGTGCGCGCGGTGGCGTCGGTGACCCTCGCCGCCGGTGAACTGCTGCGCGGCTCCGAGCGCAACCGGCGACAGCGGGAGCGCCGACGCCTGAACCGGTCCGGCAGCGGCAGCGACTGACGGCGGTCGCCGCTGGGTTGGCGGCGTCACCTCACCGCCGCACCGGCCTTGGAGCAGCGCATGTCGTCGTTGGACGAGCTTGAAGCTGTTCTGAGCGCGGCGCGGTCAGGACTTGGTGGCGCGGAGGATCACGAATTTGGGGTCGGAGGCGACGATGTCGCAGGTGCCGAAGAGGCGGCGCAGGCGGAGGTGGTAGCCGAGGTGGCGGTTGCCGATCACCCAGAGTTCGCCGCCGGGGCGCAGGACGGTACGGGCGGCGGTGAACATCCGGCGGGCCGTGATGTCGGTGGTGGCCTGGTGGGAGTGGAAGGGCGGGTTGAGGAGGACGAGGTCGGCGCTCTCGGCCGGGACCCCGGTCAGGCCGTCGGCGACCAGGAACTCCGCCTTGGTCGCGGGGTCGGCGTTGGCGCGGAAGGTGGCCTCGGCCGAGGCGACCGCCTGGTGCGACTCGTCGGCGAACAGCACGGCGGACTCGGGGTTGGCGAGCGCGGCGGCCGTCCCGACGACGCCGTTGCCGCAGCCGAGGTCGACCACGCGGTCCGGGCCGTGCCGGACGGGGAGGTGCTGGAGCAGGAAGCGGGTGCCGATGTCGAGCCGTTCCGCGCAGAAGATGCCCGCGTGGTTGGTCACCGTACGGCCGGAGACCGCGCCGATGCCGTCCGGCAGCGCGTAGGTGATCGGCCAGGGGCTGGCGGTACGGGTCCGGCCCGCGGCCGGGGCGCAGAAGATCAGCCGCGCCTTCTTCTCGGCCAGTGACGTACGCGTCGGTCCGAGGATCCGCTCGAAGAGGTTGAGCGTCGAGGTGTGGATCTCGGTGGTCATGCCGGTGCCGACCACGACGGTGCCCTCGTGCACGGCGGGCGCGAGGCGGTGGAGCTGGTCCTCCAGCAGCGCGAGGCTCTTGGGGACCCTGATCAGCAGGACGTCCACGCGGTCCGGCGGGGTGTCGCGGGTGGACAGCAGCCGGACGCCGTCGGCCTCCTCCGGCGCGTTGCGCAGCAGATTCGCGCGGGTCGCCTCCTGGGCCAGGAAGGAGTCCGAGATCTGGGTGGGGCGGTGCGCGGCCAGCGCGGTGGTCAGCGCGCCCCAGCGGTCACCGACCACGACGACGGTCCCCGACAGGTCCACGGACCCGGCCGCCGTACGCCCGCCGGCCGCGCCGTCCGCCTGCGCGGCGGGACGGGAACCGGCGCGGGCGTCGCCCGGCGGATCGGCCCGCTGACCGGTGCGGGTGTCGCCTCGCGCGTCGGCCCGCGGGTCCGCCCGAGCGTCGGCTCTCGTGTCGGCTCGGGTGTCCGCGAGATGCCGGAGCGCGTACGCGTCGGCGGCGTCCCAGGCCCGCAGTTGGTCGCGCGGGTCCTGCGGGAAGCGAGTGAGGTCGAGGTCACCCCAGGGCGTCGTGAATCGGATCATGGTGCTCACAGGCTAACCGCTACGCCACCACTGAGCGGTCGGCCGGTGGCCGTGAGGCGTCGGACGGGGGTCGGGCCACCCCCCTCGGGGCCCCCTTCAGCCCCCCTCGGGACCCCCTTCAGGCCCCCCTCGGAGCCGCTTACGCGGGGGTTTCACCGAGCTGGCGGGGCACGGCTCCTTCACCGCCGCGGGCCGGGCGCTGGGCTCCACGCGGGCAAGGAGCGGGACCCGGAGGCATGTCCAGCCCCCGGGCCCCTCGAAGTGCCGCCCCGTGCACACACCGGCGCACTTGAGGCCGCGGGTCAATCTGATGTCGACTCGTTCTACCGTTGAACTACCGGCCCGTGAAAGAGGACCAGACAGGATTCGAACCTGCACCTGACGACCTTGCCCGCGGCCGATCGATCCGGTGATCGGCGGCGACTGCTGAGTCTGGAGCGAGAGTCTGAGATTGATCGCGGTCTGCCTCTGCCATTTGGGCTACCCCCGCGAGTGGTGCGGGGCGAGGGACTCGAACCCCCACTGGAACCGCGTCGTTCACGACAAACTTCAGCTTCAGCTTTGCGCTCCTGGCGCACCCTCCGCGCTCCGGCGGAGGGGATCTAGGGGGGTCACTGCGCGAACAGGAACCCGAACACGGCCTCGCCGACGCGCCGGTCGGTGACCTCCGTGCCGTTGGCCTCCTCGCGGGCGAACTTCACCGCCTGCTGCAACTTCTCGACCCGGTCCAGCAGTTCGTTCACCCGGCGGGCGGGGAGCGCGCCGGAGAACTTCACCGTGGTCCAGTAACCGACCGCCACGTCCTCGTAGTACACCTCGACCTGGGCCGGGTGCTTCTCGGTGGCCTCGGCCTTCACGTGGTTGCGCGGGACCTTCTTGGTGCGGATCGTCCGTACCGGCTCGGTCTTCCAGGCGTCCGTGGAGGCGTCCAGATTCCAGCCCTCGGCCGCGTCCAGCACCGGCAGCTTGCGCACGAAGGTGTTGAGGTCGGTGAGCTGCTTCTCCAGGAAGAGCAGATACGACACGGGCACGTCGCTGACGACGGTGCGGCCGTCGACCGTGACATCGGCGCGCGCCTCGCAGTTGGCCCAGTCCTTGGTGGCGGTCACGTCGAAGAGCCGGGTGAGCGCCGCGGCGGTGTCCCGCAGCACATTCTCGGCCTTGACCTGCACCCGGGTGGACTCGGGCGGCAATTGCTCGCCCTCCTCGTCCTTCGGCTGATAGCTCCGCGAGATCCCGGAAAGCAACGCGGGCTTCTGCAAGTCGTGATGAGCGGTCGTCAGTTCCTGCTGCGCCTTGGACTTGACGCCCTTCTCGACCGCGATGATCTGATTGAGTTTCGCCACACACAGACCGTAACAGCGCGCCGACCACGCGTTCGACCGGTTTTCGCGGCGCCGGGCTTCGAATGTCCCGCCCGGCCGCCGACTCCGGAACCCCACGCCTCACTTCCGCCGCGACCCGACGCCGACTCCCCCGCAGGTAACCGCACATTATGGACGAAGTCCCGTTGAGAGCTTGGTCGTTACCGGCGCGCACGCCTCGGGCGTCTGGTACTGTCACGACCGCCAGTCAGCCATAGGTCGGTCTTCAACGACGGATCTGACTGATGACACGGGGTAGGAATCAGAGCTCGGCGCAGTGCTTCCCGGGGATCCACGGGCCGAGCGATGTGAATTCGCAATAGATTTTTGAGTGTCGTTGCCGCGATCGACCGCGCCCGAATACGGGGGTGCGCCGTCCGATCGCGACAACGTCTATTGGTCGCTGCCGGCTGGAGGTTCAGCCGTGGGCGAGATTGAGATCGGGGGCGATCTTGCGAAGGCCGAATCATTTCACCGAGCTTGTGCTGCGTCATGCCGCTGAACTGCCGGACAAGGACGCGTACTTCTTCCTGCCCGGCAGCGCGCCGGGCGCCGAGGCACAGCGGCTGACCTACGCGGCGCTGGACGCCGAGGCCAAGCGGATCGCCTCCTGGTTACAGGAACACGGCGCCGTCGCAGGACAGGTGCTCCTGCTCTACCCCTCGGGCCTGGACTTCGTCGCGGCCTTCGTCGGCTGCCTCTACGCGGGTTCGGTCGCGGTGCCGGCGCCGCTTCCCGGGGACCAGGGCAACCAGGCCGCCCGGCTCACCGGCATCGTGCGCGACGCCGAGGTCCGCGCGGTGCTCACCGACTCCGCCAACGAAGCCGCCGTCAGCGCCTGGCTGCGCGAGTCGGGCGTGACCGACGTCGCCGTCCTGGCCAGTGACGACCCCGCCCAGGGCGACGCGCGGGCGTGGACCAGTCCTCAACTCACCGCCGATTCGCTGGCGTTCCTCCAGTACACCTCCGGCTCCACCAGCGAGCCCAAGGGTGTGATGGTCTCCCACGGGAACCTGATGGCCAATCAACTCGCCATCCGGCACGTCCTCGGCACCCACCAGGACAGCCGCATGGGGTGCTGGCTGCCCGCGTACCACGACATGGGCCTGATCGGGCACATACTCCACTCGCTGTACGTCGGCGGCTCGACCGCGCTGATGTCCCCGGTCTCCTTCCTCATGCGGCCGGTGCGCTGGTTGCAGATGATCAGCGAGTACGGCGTCGCCGTGAGCGGCAGCCCCAACTTCGGCTACGACCTGTGCCTGCGCCGGGTCACCGACGAGCAGTTGGCCACCTTGGACCTGAGCAAGTGGCAGCACGCCTCCAACGGGGCCGAGCCGATCAGGGCGGAGACGGTGCGCGCGTTCACCGAGCGCTTCGCGCCCGCGGGCTTCCGGCCCGAGTCCGTCAGCCCCTGCTACGGCATGGCCGAGACCACACTGCTGATCTCCGGCGTGCGGGCGGACCAGAACCCCGTCTTCCGTACCGTGGACGCGGCGGCCCTGGAGCAGGGGCGGCTGCGCGACGCACCGCGGGGCGGCGGCACCCGCGACCTGGTCGGCAGCGGCGTGGTCGACCCGGCCGACTTCAGTGTGAAGATCGTCGATCCGGACGAGCGCTGCGAGCAGCCCGAGGGCGGCGTCGGCGAGATCTGGGTCAAGGGCGCCAGCGTGTCCTCCGGGTACTGGAAGCGTCCCGACACCAACGCCGAGATCTTCGACGCCGCGATCGTGTCGGCGGCGGGCTCGGACCCGGGCTGGCTGCGCACCGGCGACCTCGGCGTCCTGGACGCGGGGCAGCTCTACGTGACCGGCCGCCTGAAGGAAATGATCCTGATCAACGGGCGGAACATCTACCCGCACGACGTCGAGCGCGAGGTGCAGTCCCTGCACCCGGCCTTCCGCGGCGGCGCCGGAGCGGCGTTCTCGGTGGACGACGGCGAGGAACACCTCGTGCTGGTGCAGGAGTTCCGCCGCGGCGCCGCGCAGGACCCGGCGGAGCTGTGCGCCGAGGTACGCGCCCACGTCCGCCGTGAATTCCAGGCCAGTTGCAGTGTGCTGCTGGTCCGCCCGGCCACGGTGCGCAAGACCACCAGCGGCAAGATCCAGCGCACTTTGATGCGGTCGCTGCTGCTGGAGGACCGGCTGGGCGCGGTCCACCAGGATCTCGACAAACAGGTGGCCAACCTCGTGGCCGGGCCACTGGTCACCTCGGCGGGCTGAGCCGTGGACCACACACCTCACCGCCTCGCCGAGCGGCTGGAATGGGATCTCGGCGATCCGAGGGAGCCGGGCACGCTCTTCAGCCATGCCCGCAGTCTGGAGCTGGACGAGCGCGAGGAGTTCCCCGCCGCGCTCTGCGACCTGCTGGACGAACTCGGCCTGCACGAGTTCTACGTCCCCGCCGCCTACGGCGGCCGCCTGACGGACTACGAGCAGCTGGTGCAGCTCATGCGCACGGTGGCGCGCCGCGACCTGACGGTGGCGATCGCGCACGGCAAGACGTATCTGGGCGCGGTGTGCGTCTGGGTGAACGGCTCGGCGGAGCAGTCCCGTCGGCTCGGTGCGGCCATCGCCTCCCGGCTGCCGGTCGCTCTCGCGCTGACCGAGCGCGCCCACGGCAGTGACCTGCTGGCGGGCGAGGTCGTCGCGGAGCCGTCCACCGGGACGTCGGCCGCCGGTACCGCATCCACCGGGACACCGGCCGCCGGTACCGCGCCCACCGGTTCGCCCACCGGGGCGCCTGCCGCGGACTATCTGCTCAGCGGCGAGAAGTGGCTGATCAACAACGCCACGCGCGGCGCCCTGCTGTCCGTGCTCTGCCGTACCGATCCGGCGGGCGGCCCCCGTGGCTACTCCGTCCTGCTGGTGGACAAGCGCGACATGCCCGCCGACGCCTACCGGCACCTGGACAAGGTGCGTACGCACGGCATCCGCGGCGCGGACATCTCCGGGATCGCCTTCGACCGGGCCCGGGTCCCCGCCGACGCCGTGGTCGGCGAGGTCGGGGGCGGCCTGGAGACGGTGCTCAAGGCGCTTCAGTTGACGCGCACCATGTGCGCGGCGCTCTCCCTGGGCGCCGCCGACCACGCGCTCGCGCTCGGTCTCGACTTCGCCGCCGAACGCGGCCTGTACGGCCGGGCGTTGATCGAACTGCCGCAGGCGCGCAGGACCCTGGCGGAGAGCGCC
Organism: Streptomyces sp. NPDC003300; assembly: GCF_040610915.1. Lineage (NCBI taxonomy): Bacteria > Bacillati > Actinomycetota > Actinomycetes > Kitasatosporales > Streptomycetaceae > Streptomyces > Streptomyces sp. NPDC003300. The sequence goes on from NZ_JBEXNE010000001.1 coordinate 96,377, forward strand.
GCCGACGTGCTGGCCGACGAGGCGCTGACGCTGGTCGTGGCCCGCGCGGTGCAGACCCTCCCGGCGGAGCTCTCGGTCGTCTCGGCGGTCACCAAGTACCTGGTGCCGACCCGTACCGAGGCGGTCGTCACCGCGCTGACCCGACTGCTCGGCGCCCGCGCCTTCCTCAAGGATGTCTACGCGGGCGGCCGGTTCCAGAAGGTGGACAGGGACCACCGGATCGTCGGCCTCTTCGACGGCAACACCCTGGTCAACCTCAACTCGCTGATCAGCCAGTTCCGTTTGCTGGTGCGGGCCCACGAGCGCGGTACCGGGGACGCGCCGGGAGCGGTCAGCGCCTTCCGCCTGTCCGCGCCGCTGCCCGCCGTCGCCGTCGACCGGCTCTCGCTGATCGCCCGCCACGGCAGCGGTGTCCTGGCCGCGCTGCCCGACTGCGTCGAGGAGTTGCGCGGCCTCGCCGCGCGCGATCGCGCGGTCGAGCCCGCCCTGCGCGCCGCGCGGCGGCTGCTGACCGTCGTGGACGAGGTGCACGCGGAGATGGCCGGGTTCCAGGACGCGCAGACCGAGACGCCGCCGGCGGCCTTCGAGGCCGCCCGGCGCTTCGCGCTGTGCTTCGCCGCGGCGGCCTGCGTCGGCCTGTGGACGCACAGCCACATCGAGGCGGAGACGGGCGCGACGGCGCCCCTGTGGCGGGACGCCCTGTGGCTGCGGGCCGCCCTCGCCCGGCTGCTCACCGCGCTCGGCGTGCCCGACGCGGCGGACCCCGAGGCGCTGGACGACGTGCTCGACGCGGCGGGCGCCCTGCACGCGCAGGGACGGCTGGTCTCGCTGCTGCCGTTGTCGCTGCGCCCGGACGGCCCCGCGCGGGAGGCCGACCGGACCGCCGCGACCGGCCACGCGCCGACACCGGCACCCCCTTCGGCGGCGGCAGTGGGGAGCGCGACATGACGGACGGTCAGGAAGCGCGCGTGGCGGCCCGGGTCGCCGAACTCAACGCCGCCTTCGGCGATCCCGCCGACCCGGCAAACCCGGTCGGCAACGCAAGGCTGTTGGAGGCCGACGAGGCCGGTGAGCTGTCCGCGGACGGCGAGAAGCTGCTGGACGCGTTCGGCCTCAACGCCGAGTTCGTGCCCACGGCGCTCGGCGGCCGGCTGGAGCGGATCGACTCGCTGGCACGCGTCCTGCGCGAGGTGTTCCGGCGGGACGTGGCACTCGGACTCGGCTACGGCGTCACGTCGTTCATGGCCGCGGTCAACGTGTGGACCGAGGGCGACGCACGGCAGCGGGCCCGGCTGGCGGAGATCCTGCTGGGCGGCGGCCGGGTCTCCGTGGCGTACCACGAACTCGCGCACGGCAACGACTTCCTGCGCAACGAGTTCGAGGCGCGGGTGCGGCCCGACGGCTCGTTCGTCCTGCACGGCGCCAAGCAGGTCATCAACAACGCCGAACGGGCCCAGGCATGGCTGCTGTTCAGCCGCACCGACCCGGCGCCGGGGCCGCGCAGCCACTCGGTGCTGATGGTCGAGCGCGCCGAGGTGGCGCCCGAGCGGCTGACCGTACTGCCCCGCTACGGCACCGTCGGCGTACGCGGCTGCCTGCTGTCCGGCCTGGACTTCGACCGGGCACCGGTCCCGGAACACGCGCTCGTCGGGCAGTTGGGGCACGGCGCCGACGTGGCCCTGCGCTCTTTCCAGCTCACCCGCGGCGCGCTGCCGGGAATGGCGCTGGGCGCGGCGGACACGGCGCTGCGCACGGTGGTGTCCTTCGCGCGGGGACGGCACCTCTACAAGCGGACGGTGGCCGAGATACCGCAGGCGCGGGCCACGCTCGGCGGCGCGTTCCTGGACCTGCTCATCAGCGACTGCCTCTGCCTGGTCGGGACCCGCGCCGTGCACCTCCTGCCGGACGAGGCGAGCGTCTACGCCTCGGCGGTGAAGTATCTGGTGCCGACACTGCTGGGCGAGGCCGTCCACGGTCTCTCGGTCGTGCTGGGCGCCCGGTTCTACCTGCGCGACGGGGAGTTCGGCGTCTTCCAGAAGCACCTGAGGGACCTGCCGGTGCTCAGCCTGGGCCACGCGGGCGCGGCGGCGTGCCAGGCGACGATCATCCCGCAGTTGCCGCGCCTGGCCCGGCGTTCCTGGTTCAGGACGGAACCTGCCCCCGACGCCCTGTTCGACCCGCGCGCCGATCTGCCGGGGATTCCGTTCGACCGGCTCGCCCTGACCGGCGACCGGGACGGCCTGAGCGCGTCGCTGGTCGCGGCCGCGGACACGGCGCCGGACGGCACCCCGCACGAGGCGGCCGTGCGCGCGCTGGCGCTGCACCTCACCGACGAACTGCGCCTGATCCAGGCGGAGAGCCTCGCGCTCGCGCCGCTGGACCGTACGGCGCTGGCCTCGCCCGCGAGTTTCGCGCTGTCGGACCGCTACGCGGTGGTGCTGGCGGGTGCCGCGGTGCTCGGCGTGTGGCACGGGGCACGGGCGCGGGGCGGGGATTCCTTCCTCGCCGACCCGGCGTGGGCCGCCGCGGCCCTGGACCGCCTCGTCCGGCGACTGGGCCGCCGTCCCGCCGAGCCGCCGCCCGACTGCGCCGGGCGGGTGTGGGAGGAGTTGCTGCGCCGCCACACCGAGCGCCGCGGTTTCGATCTCTACGACACCGCCCTGGCCGGTTGACGGCGCCCGCCGCCCCGTACCAAGAACCCCTACTCGGATCTGGAGGAACCCGTGACCGACACGACTACCGGCAGTTCGGCGCCCCGCCCCGACAGCACACCGCGGCCGCACACGGCCGAGTCGCTGGCCGGGTGGCTGGTCGGCCACGTCGCCGCCTACACCCGGCTGTCCGCCGACGAGATCGATCCGACGGCGCCGCTGACCGACTACGGCCTCGACTCCGTGGCGGCGCTCAGCCTCTGCGGTGACATCGAGGACGAGTTCGACCTGGTCGTCGAGCCCACGGTGGCGTGGGACCACAGGACCGTGGACGCGCTCGTGGCGTACCTGCTCGACGCACTCGGGCCGCGGTCGGAACCGGCCTGACGGAACGCACCGGCCGCCGCCCACGCGAACCCGGCGGTCGACCTTCCGCCCGGCCCCGGCGGCCGTCCGCCCGCACCAGCCGTCGTCCGCCCGCACACCAGCCGTCATCCGCTCGAACCCCCGCCTTCCGACCGCCGGACGCTCCGGCCCGGAGGGTCCCCCCTCCCCCGCAGATGCCGACCGAACCAAAGGAAAAACGAGAATGCACCTCAGCCCCAGCCCGTCGTGGCCGCAGATCGTGCTCGCGGTACTGCTGGCCTCCGATGTCCTGATGTCGCTGCGCCCGCCGAAGTTCATCCAGGTCTGCCTCGACGGAGTCAACCTGCCGCGGGACTGGTGGTGGGTGCTGATCGTCGTCAAGACCCTCGCCATCGTGGGCCTGTTGGTGGGTATCAAGCACGACGGCATCGGCTTCGCCGCGAACGTCGGCGTGATCGTCTACTTCCTGTGCGCGTCCTTCGCGCACATCCGGGCGCGCTTCCTGAAGCAGGAGTTCTGGGTCAACTGCCTCGGGTTCCTGGCCATCGCCGTCGCCGCCTTCATCGTCTCGTTCGCGGTCTGAGGAGGCGTCGGATGAAGAAGCCGCCGAAGAACCTGGGGCTGCTGTTCGACTGGCACGTCGAGCAGTCCCGCACCACCGAGCTGATCCTGGACCGGCCGTTCGACATCGCCCCCGACGGCGGCGCGGACTACGACGCCGCCGCGCTGGCCGAACTGGTGCGGGAGGCGTCGGCGTGGCTGTACGAGGCCGGCGCGCGCAAGGGCGACCGGATCGCCGTCGTCAAGCGCAATCACTTCGACATGATCCTGCTGGCCGCCGCGGCCGCGCGGATCGGCGCCACCGCGGCGACGATCTCGGGGGCCAACTACCCCGAGCACCTGGCGGTGATGCTCAAGCGGCTCGACCCCTCGGTCACCGTGATCTCCTCGTACGTACTGGAGGCGGCCGACCGCGTCGGGGTGGACCTGCGGTCGTTCGGCACCACCGTCCTGATCGACGGAGCCGACGCGGGAGCCGGTCTGCTCACGATCGACGGGCTGCGGGGCAGCGCCGTCCCGGCCCTCGATCTACGGGCCGACAGCGAGCCGATGATGATCACGCACACCTCGGGCACCACGAACACGCCGAAGCTCGTCGCGCACACCGCGGACTCCTGCCGGGCCGGCACCCGTCTGGAGCTGCTGCCGATGCCGCTCGCCGTCAACGGCCAGAAGGACATCGCGCTCAGCTCCATATCGTTCGCGCACTCGCGGGCCTACGCCTGGGCCATGGCGCAGCTCCGGTGGGCGCCGAAGGCGCTGGTCATCGCCAGCAGCCACGAGGCCGACGACGTCGAGCGGGTGCTCGACCGGGCCCGGCCGACGACGATCGAGGCCACCCCGAACGTCTTCCAGCGCTGGGTGCCGCTGGTACGGCGCAGGCAGGAGCTGTTCGCGCGGGTCCGCTACTACATGAACACCTTCGACCTGATGCACCCCTCCATCGCCCGGCCGTTCGTGAACGCCTCCGAGCGCCGGTTCGTGCTGTGGGGGCACAGTTGGGGCCAGAGCGAGGTCGGCCCGATGGCCGGCTTCGGCTACACCCGCGGTCAGATCAACCGCCGTGCGGCCTCCGGCGGGAACATGAACATGATGGGCAACCCCTGGCCGGGGCTGGTGAGCGTCAAGGCCGCGGACCCCGAGACCGGCGAGCCGGTCAAGCGCGGCGAGGTCGGCGTGCTGTTCGCGAAGGCCAAGTCGATCTGCGTCGACTACGTCGGCGAGTCCGACCGTTACGCGGAGAAGTGGAAGGGCGCCTGGTGGAACACCGGTGACGTCGGCCACCGGGACGCCCTCGGCCGGATCCACTTCGTGGACCGCGCGGTGGACGCCATTCCGGGCGGGAGCGCCACGGAGCTGGAGAGCGAGCTGCTGGACCGGATCGACAACGCCGTCGAGGTGATCGTCCTGACCCGCGGCGACCAGAGTCCCGTCCCCGTCGTCAGCCTCGACGGACCGGACCTCACCGCCGAGGAGTGGGCCGAGGTGACGCGCGGTCTGGCACCGCTCGCGGCCCCGGTGTTCATCCCCTGGGACCGCCTTCCGCGGACGTCCACGTGGAAGGTGCGCCGTAAGGAACTGCGCTCGATGGTGTTCGAGGAAAGCGCCGACGACACCGTATTGGAGGAGCGATTCACGTGACAGCGACGCGCGATCCGTACGGCACCGCCCTGGAGTCGGTGCTGCGGACCGTCCCGTACAACAGCGGGACGGAATACCTGCACTGGTACCACAAGAGCGCGCCCGATCCGCGGCACGGGCTGGCGTGCATCTACCAGACGCTCTACGTGGCGGAGCGCGCGACGGCGCTCGGCGCGCCCGAGGCGAAGATCCTCCAGGATCTCCGGCACATAGCGGCGGTCTTCGAGACCGGCGGCGACGTCGTGGTGCTCGACCCGTACCTCCTGCACCTGACGCCGATCCGGTTCCCCGCGCGGGAGGTCGCGGCCGGGCACTCGTCGGTCGAGGTCGACGCCGCGCCGGTCAGGCTGGACGCCCGGGGCGGGCGGCACCCCGGCCGGCTCGCGGCGGTGTACCGGTCCTCCGACCACGGCTACCGGATCCGGCTGAGCTACTCCAAGTACAGCGTGGAGAAGGACACGTACATCCTGAGCAGGCACTTCACGCTGCGCTCGGAGAACGAGTTCGTGTACGCCGACTTCTCGTCCGACATGCTGGGGCTGCTCACCCACCCCGAGCAGAACAGCGTGTCGATCCGGGCGCTGGTGGCCGGGGCGGAGGTGACCGCCGAGGCGATCATCCCGCTCAAGGGCTTCGCCGACCGCGAGTTCTCGGCCGCCGACATCTGGCTGCGGTCCGGCCAGGGCGTGGCGTCCCGCAACGGCGACGGCGCGCACGCCTCGGCGGTCTGGGCGGACCTGGAGCGCAGTACGGGCCTGGGGCGCGCGGACATCGAGGAGCATCTGGTGTCGGCCGCGCAGGTGTATCAGAAGATCGCCGATCACCGGACGGACCTGCCGGGCTACTCCTTGCAGGACGCATGACGAATCGGGAGCGCATGGAGCTTCGGCGCGTTTTCATCGCCGGCACGATCCAGGGGGCCAACGCCGATCTGCGGATCGACGACCAGGGCTATCGCGAGCAGATCGCGGCTCTGGTGCGGGCGCGTTTCCCCGAGGCGGAGTGCTTCGACCCGAGCACCGGGGTCACCCGTCAGCTCGCCGACCCGACGACGATGTCGGTGATCGGCAAGCTGATCGGCGACGTTCCCCCGGTGCTCGACCTCGGGTCGCTGCCCGCGGAACTGGCCGCGCTGCGGGCCACGTTCAACGAGATGACCCGGGAGGCGGCCGACTGCGACCTGTGCATCGCCTTCCTGCCGGGCCGCACGCTCAGCATGGGCACCGCCATGGAGATGCAGGCCGCGTTCTCGGCCGGTGTGCCGGTCGTGGCGGTGACCTCGCTGGTCGACAACCTCGCGGTGATGTCGGTGTCGTCGTGGGTCGCGCGTGACCTGGACGCGCTCGCGGGACTCCTGGACGGACTGCGGGAGATGAGCGTGCCGCTACCGGAGCGGGGTCACGGTGCGGACCGCGCCCTCGCCGGGGACACCGCTCGCTGAGACACGCGGTGCGCTCCCGCACGCGGGACGCGGCTCACGCCCGGCGCGCCACGCGGTAGCGCAGGTAGAGCACGCTGGAGCTGAACGCGCGGGTCTCGACGAGGTCGAGGTCCACCCGGTGCTCGTCCCGGGGGAAGAACGGGACGCCGCCGCCGACGAGTACCGGGTAGACGCGTGCCCGGTACTCGTCGATCAGGCCCGCGGCGGCGGCCTGGGCGGCGAGCGTCGCGCCGCCGATCGCGATGTCGCCGTCCCCCGGCTCGGCCCGCAGCCGCTCGATCTCCCCCGCCAGGTCGCCGGAGGCCAGCCGGGCGTGACCCTCCACCTCCGACAGCGTGGTGGAGAACACCACCTTGGGCAGCGGCTTCCAGAGCGCGGCCCATTCGAGTTGGGCGGCGTCCATCGGCGGATCGTGGTCGGCGGTCTCCCAGTACAGCATCGTCTCGTACAACCGCCGCCCCAGCAGATGGACGTCGATCTGCCGGATCTCGTCGATCCAGGAGCGAAAGACGTCGGGGTCCGGCTCCGTCCAGTTGAAGTCGCCGTCCGGCCCGACGATGTAACCGTCGAGTGAGACGTTCATCGAATAGGTCACCTTGCGCATGAGAAGTCCTCCTCCGTGACGAATGCGAAAGTCACGACCCGATATTTCGACATACCCCACGCAATTGCCGAAGAATCTCGCATCGTTGATCGGCTCGTATCCAGGCTGGTATACCTACACGCATGTCACGCACAGCGCATTCCATGACGCCGCGCGCGCTTTTCCTCGCGCTGGTCAGCTTAGCGTCGACCCTGGCCCTCTCCGCCCCCGCGGCGGTCGCGGACGACGTGAAGGCACCGCCCGGATTCGTCGCCCTCGGTTCGGTCGACCGCTCGATCATCCAGGAAATGCGTTACGCCACTGCGCACGACTTCGTCGGAGGGCCGGTGGACGGTTACGTCCAGCCGATGTGCGTCCTCACCCGCCCGGCGGCACTGGCACTCCACAAGGTGCAGCGCGCACTGCTGAAGACCGGGTATTCGCTGAAGGTCTACGACTGCTACCGCCCCCAGCGCGCCGTCGACCACTTCGTCCGCTGGGCGGAGGATCTGAACGACCAGAAGATGAAAGGCGAGTTCTACCCGGACGAGAACAAGGCCGATCTGTTCACCGACGGCTACATCGCGGCGAAGTCCGGCCACAGCCGGGGCAGCACGATGGACCTCACCATCGTCAGACTTCCGGCCGCCAAGACCCGCGCCTACGTCCCCGGCGAGCCGCTGACCCCGTGCTACGGCGCCCGCGCCGACCGCTTCCCCGACAACTCGATCGACATGGGGACCGGCTTCGACTGCTTCGACACCCTCGCGAACACGCTGGACCTGCGGATCACCGGCGTCCAACTGGCCAACCGGCTGACCCTCAAGAACGCGATGGACGCCGCCGGTTTCACCAACCTGCCGGTCGAGTGGTGGCACTACACCCTCGACCACGAGCCCTACCCGGACACCTACTTCGACTTCCCCGTCGCGCGGTCGTCGCTGAACTGACCCCGGAGCCGGGGCCCGGCCGCCGCCCCTTGAGGGCTCGGCGGCGGGCCGTTCCGGCGGGCGACGGACGTCGGGCGTCAGGCGTCAGGCGTCAGGCGTCAGGCGTCAGGCGAGGGAGCCGGAGGCGCGGCCGGGCGGCGGGCCGCCCGGGTCTCCGCCCTCGGAGGCGGCGGACGCCGCCGTGTCGTCGCTGTCCTGCGGCAGGGCGGCGCGCTTGGGCAGGAACACCAGGGCCAGGACGGCCGCGACGACGACGATGACGCCGCAGGCCAGCAGCACGGTGTGCATCGCGACGACGAACGCGTCGCGGACGGCGTCGAGAACGGCCTGGCTCTTGAGCTTGGCCGCCACGGCGACGCCCGCCGCGGGGCTGCGACCGGCGGCGTCCTGGATCTGCTGGGGCGACTTCCCGAGGTCCAGGTGGCCGCGGTACGTGGAGTTGGCCGCGGAGCCGAGCACGGCCACGCCGATCGCACCGCCGACCTGCCGTACCGCCTGGGTGAACGCCGACCCGACGCCGCTGCGTTCCTTGGACAGCGAGTTGAGGGCCGCCGCCATCGTCCGGGTCAGGGACATGCCGAGTCCGGCGCCGATGATCGTGAGCCAGATGGCGATGAACCCGTAGCCCGAGGTGGTCGAGGTGGCCATGCCGATGAACAGGCCGACGCCCATCAGCACGAACCCGAGCGCCGGTACGGCGCGCGGACCGAGCTGCGCGGGGAGCTTGTTGACGACGCTGGCGCCGACCAGCAGGCCGCCGATCAGCGGCAGCAGCCGCAGGCCGGTGCCGAGCGCGTCGGTCCCGAGCACCGCCTGGTAGTACTGCGGGAGGGCGAAGATCAGGCCGAACATCGCGAAGCTGACGACGGTGGCGAGGACCGAGCCCCACACGAAGCCGCGGCTGCGGAACAGTTCGAGGTCCACCAGCGGGCTGCCGCCCGCGGCGGTGACCCGGCGCTCCCAGAAGGTGAACAGCACCAGGGCCAGCGCGCCGCCGACGATCGCCAGCACCACCACGGTGTCGCCCCAGCCGCGTACACCGGCCTCGATCGTGCCGTACGTGATGGCGGTCAGGCCGAGGCTGGAGATGAGGACGCCGACGTAGTCGATGCCGATGCCCGCGCTGCCGCGGGACTCGGGGACCAGCTTCGCGACCGCGAAGCTGCCGAGCGCCACGAGCGGCACGTTGACCAGGAAGACCGAGCCCCACCAGAAGTGGTTGAGCAGCGCGCCGCCGACGATCGGGCCGAGCGGCAGGCCGAGCATGGTGGAGATCGCCACGACCGTGATGGCCTTGGTGCGCTCCTCCTCGCTCTCGAAGATGTTGAGCAGCACCGATGTGCTCAGCGGCACTAGGAAGGCGCCCGCCAGGCCCAACAGCGCGCGGGAGGCGATCAGTTCGGTCGCCGTGTTGGAGTAGGCGCAGGCGAGCGAGGCCACGCCGAACAGGATCAGCGAGGCGAGCAGGAATTTCTTGCGGCCGTATTTGTCGCCCATCAGGCCCGCGGGCAGCAGGACCGCGGCCAGGACCAGCGTGAAACTGTCGACGATCCACTGGAGTTGGCTGGTCGAGGCGCCGAGGTCACTGCTGATCGTGGGGACGGCGACGTTGAGGATGGTCGAGTCGACGCCGACGGCCAGCAGGCTTAACCCGATCGCCCCGAGTGCCCACCATTTCCTGGTCTCCGTGCTGCTCATTCCGCCGCTCCTAGGTCTCGGGGAGATCGGCCGGGCCGTCGGTGTTCACCGCGTCCCAGCGCTTCCACATGGGGTCGGCCTCGGAGTCGAGCCAGGCGAACAGCCGGTGGGCCGCCCGCACGCGCCCGGCCCGTTCCGAGTCCTCCGGGAACAGCGCCAGCCCCTCGCCGGTGATGTCCACGAAGGACGTCAGACTCTCCAGCCGTCGTTTGAGCACGCCCGACCACGCGTCCTCGGTGATCTGGTAGTAGGTCGAGCGCTGACCTGCCCGGGTGACGGCCTGCACCATCCGCGCCTCGGTCAGCAGTTTCAGCGTGGTGGTCAGGGACGCCCGGCTGGCCTGGACCGCCTGCGCGATCTGCGCGGGGGTCTGGGCCGGCGGCTCGCTGACCATGAGCCAGGCCACCGTCCGCCCCATGATCGGCGGCCACCCGGCCTGGCTCATGAACCAGGACGTGACGCGCTCCATCCACGCCTCGACGTCCGGGCCCGGCCTCGACTCCCCGCCCTGGCCGAGGGGTTGGGGTGTGGGGTCAGGACCCGGACCGGTCATGTCTGCCATCGTACGGAACCTTCTCGTTGTTGCTGTACCCGCTACTCGTTTCAGTCATCAATGTAACGTCAAGATACGGCTTCCGCACGGTCGTCGGCGGTCACGGCGCGCCACTCGGCGGCGGTCAGGGTGGGTTCCGCGGGCGCGACCGTGCCGACGACGGCGGCGAGCGCGGCCTGGACGTCCGGTGCGCCGAGCGCGTCGGCCTCGCCCGACAGCGTGTTGACCAGCAGCGCGGCGGAGCAGACGACGGGGTCGAGCAGCGCCGCCTCGCCGATCGTGTCGGCCTGGCGGCGGCGTTCGGCGGCGTAGCGGGTCAGCCGCGGGTCCTCGGACCTGGTCTGCACGTCGGGGTAGCAGACGTCCTGCGACGTGGCGAGGATCCAGGGCGTGTCGACGACCGCGCCGACCGCGCGCTGCACGGCCTGCGCCGCGCCGGGGACCAGGCCGCCGCACTCGGACAGCGTCCGGTCGAGGGCGGCGGCGGCCAGCGCGGCGCTGCTCATGCCGTGTCCGTAGACCGGGTTGAAGGCGGCGACGGCGTCTCCGACGACCGCGAGCCCGTCGGGCCAGCGCACCAGGCGCTCGTAGAAGAGCCGGCGGTTGGCCGTCGAGCGGGATGCCTGCACGGGGGTCAACGGCTCGGCGTGGCGCAGCAGTTGCGAGATCAGCGGGTGGCGCAGGGAGTCCAGGTAGTCGCGGAACCCGTCCTCGTCGCCGGGGGGTTCTGCGCCGCGGGTCCCGGAGAGGGTGACCATCCAGCGTCCCCGCTCGATCGGCAGCAGGATGCCGTTGCGGCCCGGCACCCCGGCGCGGTGGTCGGCGTAGACGCTGACGAGCGGGAAAGGACCGCGGGCGCCCTCGGGTGCGGCGAAGATCCGGGTGGCGTAGGCCATGCCCGAGTCGATGACGTCCTCCTGGACGGGCGGCAGGCCCAGCACGCCGAGCCAGCGCTTCATCGGGGAGCCGCGGCCGGTGGCGTCCACGACGATGTCCGCCTCGACGACCGACATCCCGCCGCCCGTACGCGGCTTGTAGGTGACGCCGGTGATCCGGTCGGCGTCGCCGCGCAGGCCGATGATGTCGGTGTCGGCGAGCACGGTGATCCGCTTGTCGCGCAGCGCCTGGTCCCGCACGGTCCAGTCGAGCAGCGGCCGGCTGGCCGCGATCATGAACTGCGTCTCGGGCATGCGCTGTTGCCAGCCGTAGGCGGTGAGCGAGACCAGATCCTCGGGCAGCCGGATCCGGTGGGCGCCGTCGGCGAGCAGCCGGTCGACGGTGCCGGGCAGCAGCGATTCCATGAGCCGCGCGCCGCCGGACCACAGGACGTGCGTGTGCTTGGCCTGCGGGACTCCGCGGCGCGGGTCGGGCCCCTCGGGCAGCCGGTCCCGGTCAAGGACCGTGACGGTGTCGACGTGGCGCAGCAGCGCGACGGCCGCCAGCATTCCGGCCATGCCCGCGCCGAGCACGACGGCGCGGCCTCCGGCGACGGGTCCGGTGGGTCCCGTGGGCCCCGTGGATGTTCCGACCATGGTGTCCTCTCACGTTCCTTTCCTGATGGATGCCCTGGGGTGCGCCCCGGGGCGGGGGCCTCGGCCGGGACTCATGCCGGGGCTTCGGCCTCGGCCGGTCGTCGCGCGTACGGGCGGCGACCGGGGTCCGTAACCGGGCCCGGCGGCGGGTCCTGGGCGGCCCGGCGTCTCCCGGCAGACGGCCGGCTCATGACGCGGGGACCCGGCCGAGGCAGGCGGCGACGGCCGTGGCCACGGCGGGCCACTGCTCGGCCAGGTAGAAGTGGCCGCCGGGGAAGCGCCGGAAGGACGTCCCGCCCGTGGTCTCCCGGCGCCACCCCTCGGCGTCCGCACCGCGCGCCCAGGGGTCGTCCTCGCCGAGGAACACGCTGATCGGGCAGCGCAGCGGCACGCCGGGACGGTAGGCGAAGGCGTCCAGCGCGCGGTAGTCACCGCGCAGCACCGGCAGGACCATGGCGAGGATGCCCGGGTCCGCGAGCAGCGCGCCCGCGGTGCCGCTCAACGCGGTGAGGTCGGCGACGAGTTCGGCGTCGCTGCGGCGGCCCAGGTGTGCGTTGCGGTGCACGGCGGGCGCTCCCCGCCCGGAGGCGATCAGCGCCACGGGGCGGGTCCTGCCGCCCGCCTCCAGGCGGCGGGCCACCTCCCAGCCGACCAGGGCGCCCATGCTGTGTCCGAAGAGCGCCAGCGGAGCGGTGTCGGGCAGGTGCCCGAGCGCGTCGGCGACGGCGTCGGCGAGGCGTCCGATGTCCTCGGTGCAGGGCTCGTTGCGCCGCTCCTGCCGACCGGGGTACTGGGCGGCCAGCACCTCCACGCCGGGCGGCATGTGCGCGCTCAGCGGCTTGAAGAAGGTCGCCGATCCCCCGGCGTGCGGCAGGCAGACGAGCTGCACCGCGCCGGGACCGGGCGCCGCGGGCGTGTAACGGGTGATCCACGGACCGGTCTTCAGGTCCCAGGCGGTCATGGTTTCCTCCTCAGCGCCGCCGGGCCGGTTCGGCGACGACGGATGGAGCGGTGGGCGTACGGGGGTGGATGCCGGTGGCGGCCAGGTCTCCTGTGGCGCCCGCGCGGGGCGGCCACGGGATGCCGGGGCTGCCGTCGCGCCCGCGCGGGGCCGCCGCGCCGGATCGGGGTCCGGGCGCGGCGTCGGCCGGAGGTCCTTCCGGCCGGCGCCGCGGGCGCGTCAGTCGGGGTCGAGGGCGGACAGCCAGCCGTCCACGGCCGCCGCGGTGGCCGCGGCGTGCTCGGCCTCGATCATCGAGAAGTGGTCGCCCGGCACGTCGACGGTGTCGTGCGGCAGCGCCCAGTCGACCCGCCAGCCCTCGGCCGCACCGCCCTGGTGGCCGCCGATCGGTTCGCTCGCCCGTACCAGCAGCGTGGGCGCGGTGAGGGCGTCGAGGCCGTAGTCGAACCCGGCGTAGCGGGCGCGGGCGGTGAGCCATGCCTCGCCCGCGTCGTCGGCGGAGGTCTCCACGACCTCCCGGCGCTCGCGCAGCGAATTCTGCAGGGTGTCCGTCCAGTCGGCGCCGAGCCCGTGCCCGCCGCCCCAGGTCGGCGTGTCGATGAGTACGAGTCCGGCCGGGGCGTGTCCGTCCGCCGCCAGTCGGGCCGCGGTGACGGCGGCGATGTTGCCGCCGCCCGAGTAGCCGAGGACCGCGAACCGCCGTCCCCCGGCGGCCTGTTGGGCCGCCTGTGCCAGCGCCCCGGTCAACGAGTCGACGGAGCAGGGCAGTTCCTCGCCGGACACGAAGCCGGGCAGGCCCACGACGGTGGTGGCGCGCCGTCCGCCGAGGCCGGCGGCGAACCGCGCGTACTGGTGGAAGTTCTGCCGCCAGATGAAGGTCGGGAAGCAGATCAGCAGCGGCTCGTCCGGGCCGTCGGCGAGTTTCACCGTCCGCAGGGGGCGGGTCAGTTCGGCGGTGGTGGTGAACTGGGCCCGGTAGTCGGCGAACCGGGCGAGCAGGTCGTGCGCCTCCTCGCCCCGGCCGAGTTCCACGGCGCGTTCGAACAGGCCGCTCAGGCCCTCGGCCGAGCGCACGGCGGGTGCCGCCGGGGCGGCGGATCCCGCGGCGGTGTCGCCGAGTTCGCGGTCGAGGTGGGCGGCGAGCGCGTCGACGCTGGCGTGGTCGAAGACCAGGGTGCTGGGCAGCGCGATGCCGGTGACGGCGCTGAGCGTGGTGGACAGTTCGACGGCGGACAGCGAGTCGAAGCCGAGGGTGGACAGTTCGCGGTCCGGGTCGACGTGCTCGCCCGACGGGTGACCGAGCACCCGGGCGACCTGGAGGCGTACCACGCCCAGCAGTTCGGCCGGCCGCTCGTCGGGGCCGAGCCCGGCGAGCCGTTCCCGGAAGGTGCCGGACTCCTGCGGCGCCGCCGGTTCCGCAGCGGGCGCGGGGCTGACGGAAGGGGCCGGGAAGGTGGCGGTCCGGCGCGTAGCGCCCGTAGCGCCCGTAGCGCCGAGCCAGTAACCGGCGCCTTGGAACGCGTAGGTGGGCAGGTCGACGACGCGGGCGCCGGTGCCCGCGAACACCGCCTCCCAGTCGGGCCGGACGCCGCGGGTCTGCACCGCGGCGACCGCGGCGAGCAGCGTGCGGGCCTCCGGCCGGTCGCGGCGCAGCGCCGGGACGACGACGGCGCCCGCGGCGGCCTCCCCCAGGCTGTCGCGCGCCATGGAGCTGAGCGCGGAGTCGGGGCCCAGCTCGACGTAGGTGGTCACACCCGCGGCGGCCATCGTCCGCATGCCGTCGAGGAACCGGACCGCCGAACGGATGTGGCGGGCCCAGTAGTCCGGTGAGGTCAGCTCGCCGGGCCCGGCGATCGTGCCGGTGACGTTGGAGAGCACCGGGATTTCCGGTTCGGCGAAGGTCATCGTCGCGGCCAGGTCCCTGAAGGCGTCCAGGATCGGGTCCATCCGCGTGGAGTGGGAGGCGATGCTGATCGCCAGCCGCCGGGTCTTGCGGCCCCGCTCGGCCCAGTGCGCGACGAGTTCGTCCACCGCGGCCTCGTCCCCGGAGACGACCACGGCCCGGGGGCCGTTGACCGCGCCGAGCGACACCTCGTGGTCGCGTCCGGCGAGCATCGGCGCCAGTTCGGCCTCGGACGCCTGGATCGCGGCCATCGCGCCGCCGGGCGGCAGGTCGCCCATCAACCGCCCGCGCGCGGCGACCAGTTCGGCCGCCTCGGGCAGCGACAGCACCCCGGCCAGGTGCGCGGCGGACAGCTCGCCGACCGAGTGGCCGATGAGGTGGCCGGGCCGCACGCCCCACGATTCCAGCAGCCGGTACAGCGCGACCTGGACGGCGAAGGTCACCGGCTGGGTGTACCGGGTCTCGTCCAGCAGGGCCGCGTCCGTCGATCCGGGCGCCGCGAACGCCAGCTCGCGCAAGGGGCGTTCGAGGTGCGGGTCCAGCGCCGCGCAGGCGGCGTCGAAGGCCGCCGCGTACGCCGGGAAGGTGGCGTACAGCTCCTGTCCCGCGCCCGCGCGCTGTGCGCCCTGGCCGGTGAAGAGGAAGGCCGGGCGACCGCTCGCGGACGGCGGCCCGACGGCCGCGTCCGGGTCGGGCACGCCGTCGGCGAGCGCCCGCAGTCCGCGCAGCGCCTCCTCGCGGTCGGCGGCCAGGACCGTGCCGCGGGCGGTGAGTTCCGCGCGGGTGGTGGCGAGGGAGTAGCCGACGTCGGCCACCGCGAGCTCGGGCCGGTCGGCGAGGTGGTCCGCGAGCCGGGCGGCCTGGGCGCGCAGCGCGCGGCTGCCGTCGCCCGAGACGGGCAGCAGGACGGGCACGGCGGGGGCGGCTACGGCGTCGGCATCGGCGGCCCCTGCTCCGACGGTCCTTTCACCGGCCGCCGCAGGAGCGCGTACGCCGGTCGGCGGGGCCGGATGCGCGAGTTCCGCGGGGGCCTGTTCGAAGATCGCGTGCACATTGGTGCCGCTGATGCCGAAGCCGGACACGGCGCCGCGGCGCGGTCGCGGCTGGTGCCCCGACTCGTCGGCGGGCTTGGCCTCGGGCCACGCGATGGTCTCGGTGAGCAGCCGCACCGCACCGGAGTCCCAGTCGACGGCGGGCGTCGGGGCGTCGATGTGCAGGGACTTCGGCATCGCGCCGTTGCTGATCGCCAGCACCATCTTGAGCACCCCGGCGATGCCCGCGGCGGCCCCGGTGTGCCCGAAGTTGGACTTGATGGAACCGAGCCGCAGCGGCTGGTCGGCGGGCCGCTCCTGACCGTACGTGGCCAGCAGCGCGCTGGCCTCGATGGGGTCGCCGAGCGTCGTGCCGGAGCCGTGCGCCTCCACGATGTCGACCTCGTGCGCGGACAGCCCGGCGTTGCGCAGCGCGGCGCGGATCACCTTGGCCTGCGCGCGGCTACTGGGCGCGGCCAGGCCGTTGCTGGCACCGTCCTGGTTGATCGCGGAGCCGCGGATCACCGCGTGCACCCGGTGGCCGTTGCGGCGCGCGTCCGACAGGCGTTCCACGACGATCGCGCCGGCGCCCTCGGCCCAGGCGAATCCGTCGGCGGCGGCGGCGAACGCCTTGATGCGGCCGTCGGCGGCGAGTCCGCGCTGGTGGGTGAACTCGATGAAGAGGGTGGGGGTGGGCATCACGCTCGCGCCGCCGACCAGGGCCATGGCGCAGTCGCCCGAGCGCAGCGCCTGCGACGCCTGGTGCAGCGCGACCAGCGACGAGGAGCAGGCGGTGTCGATGGAGACCGCGGGCCCCTCCAGGCCCATGACGTACGCGATCCGGCCGGACGCCACGCTGCTGGCGTTACCGGTGAGCTGGTAGCCCATGATCTGCGGCGGCAGCTCCTCGGCGTCGGTGCCGTAGCCCGCGTAGGAGACGCCGAGGAAGACGCCGGTCGCACTGCCCTTCAGGGAGTGCGGGTCGATCCTGGCGTTCTCGACCGCCGCCCAGGACACCTCCAGGGCGAGCCGCTGCTGCGGGTCCATGGCCAGCGCCTCGCGCGGCGAGATGCCGAAGAACTCGGCGTCGAAGCGCGGCAGGTCGGTGAGGAAGCCGCCCTGGCGGGCGATCGAGGCGCCGGGGGTGTCGCCGTCGCCGAGCAGCATGCCCAGGTCCCACCCGCGGTCGTCCGGGATGTCGGTCATCATGTCCCGGCCGGACTCCAGCGCCTCCCACAGCTTCTCCGGGGTGTCCGCGCCGCCGGGGAAGCGACAGGCCATCCCGACGACGGCCAGGGGCTCGGTGGCCGCCGACAGCAGCCGCTGGTTCTCCTCGCGCAGCCGTTCCGTCTCGGTGAGGGCCGCGCGCAGCGCCTCGACGATGCGTCCGGTCTCCATGGCCATCAGTGACTCCGTTTCTGCTGGGACTTCCGTGGGGCCCGGCGCCGCTCGCGCCGCGTGTCGTGATCTCCGGTGGGCCGGGGCCCCGGGCTCGGCTCTCGCGTCGGCCGGCTCCGGGCGGCTGCTCGGGCGTTCAGAACCGGTACCGCTCCTGCCACAGCCCCCGGTGGCTCGCGGTCCGGCTCCGTACCGCGGGTCGAGGGGCGAGCCCGGTCCGTACGGTCCGGTGCCGTACCGACCGCTGCTGTACGAACCGCTGCCGTACGTACCGGGCGCACGCCGTCACCGCTCGCCCAGCGCGGCGCGCACCAGGTCGTCGACGTCCATGTCGGCGATGGCCTCGCGCCGCTCCTCCCGCGCCTCGGGTTTCTCGGGCGCGTCGGGTGTGTCGGCCAGCCGCAGCAGCGTGTCCAGGACGCCGGCGGCGCGGAGCCGGGCGAACGGGACGGTGGCCAGCAGTCCGCGGATCCTGGCCTCCTCGGAGTCGGCCGAAGGGGGTCCCGCGACATCGGCGGAGCCCTCCACCAGCTCTTCGTGGAGCCGGGCGGCGAGCGCGGACGGGGACGGGCAGTCGAAGACCAGGGTGCTGGGGAGTGTCAGGCCGGTCGCGGCGTTGAGCCGGTTGCGCAGCTCCACCGCGGTGAGCGAGTCGACGCCCAGGTCCTTGAAGGCCCGCGACGGCCCGACCGGGTCGGTGCCGCTGAGCCCGAGCACCGCGGAGGCGTGCGAGCGGACCAGATCGAGCAGGTGCTCGCGCTGCTCGGCCGCGGGCCGTCCGGCCAGTTTCGCGGCGAGCGAGCGCGCCTCCACCGGGGCGGTGGAGCGGGCGGCGGCCCGGCGTACCGCGGGCCTGCCGCCCGCGACCAGTGCGCGCAGCATGCCGGGCACCGGCGCCTGCCCGGCCTGGTCGCGCAGCGTCGGCAGGTGCAGCCGGGTCGGGACGGCCAGGGCCGTGCCCGTACCGCGCGCCGCGTCGAGCAGGGCCATGCCGCGCCGGGCGTCGATCGGCAGCACACCGGAGCCGGTCATCCGGGCGACCTGCTGCTCGTCCAGCCGTCCGGTCAGCTCGCTGACCTCCGACCAGTAACCCCAGGCCAGGGAGAGCGCGGGCTGCCCGTGGGCGCGGCGATGGTGCGCGTACGCGTCCAGGAACGCGTTCGCGGCGGCGTAGTTGGCCTGTCCGGGGTTGCCGAGCACACCGGCGCCCGCCGAGTACAGGACGACCTCGGCCAGGTCCGACTCCCTCGTCAGGTCGGCGAGGTTGACCACCGCGTCCACCTTGGGCCGCAGCACCCGGTCGACCTGTTCGGAGGTGAGCGAGCCGACCATCCCGTCGTCCAGGACACCGGCGGTGTGCACGACGGCGGTCAGCGGGCGGTCGGCCGGGACGGCGTTCAGTACGGCGGCGAGCGCGTCGCGGTCCGCCGCGTCGCACGCGGTGACGGTGACGCTCTCGGCGCCCGACTCCAGGAGTTCCGCGCGCAGTTGTACGGCGCCGGGGGCGTCGGGACCGCGTCGGCTGGTCAGCAGCAGGTGCCGTACGCCCCATGCGGTGACCAGGTGCCGGGCGGCGATCGAGCCGAGGGTGCCGGTGCCTCCGGTGACCAGCACCGTGCCGTCCGGGTCGAGCGGCTTGGGCACGGTCAGCACCAGCTTGCCGGTGTGCTTGGCCTGGCTCATCAGCCGGAACGCCTCGGGCGCGCGGCGCACGTCCCAGGTGCGGACGGGCAGCGGGCGCAGGATACGGCGTTCGAAGAGCGCGACGAGCTTGCCGAGGATCTCCGCGATCCGGTCGGCGCCCGCGTCGATCAGGTCGTAGCGGCGGTACGCCACCCCGGGGTGGTCGGCGGCGACCGTGTCCGCGTCGCGCGGATCGGTCTTGCCCAGTTCCAGGAATGTGCCGCCCTCGGGCAGCAGCCGCAGTGAGGCGTCGATGAACTCCTGCGCCAGCGAGTTGAGTACGACGTCCATGCCGTGCCCGTGGGTGGCCGCGAGGAACTTCTCCTCGAACTCCAGGGTGCGGCTGGAGGCGATCCGGGACTCCTCGAAGCCCATCCGGTGGAGCGTGTCCCACTTGCCCTCGCTGGCCGTGGCGAAGACCTCCGCGCCCCAGTAGCGGGCGAGTTGGGCCGCGGCCATGCCGACGCCGCCGGTCGCGGCGTGCACCAGCAGCCGCTGTCCCTCGGCGAGGCCCGCGAGGTCCGCGAGCCCGAACCAGGCGGTCAGGAACACCGCGGGCACGCCCGCCGCCTGCTCGAAGGACAGGCCGCGCGGTATCCGCACCACCAGCCGCTGGTCGGTGACCGAGTACGGTCCGAACGGGTCGTGCAGCAGGCCCATCACCCGGTCTCCGACGGCCAGCTCGGTGACGCCGGGCCCGACCTCGGTGATCAGGCCCGCGCCCTCGCTGCCGAGCCGGGCCTGGCCCGGCACCATGCCGAGGCTCACCAGCACGTCACGGAAGTTCACACCGGCCGCGCGGACCGATACGCGTACCTGCCCCTCCTCCAGCGGCGCCAGCGCCTCGGGGTGCGGAATCAGCGCGAGTGCGTCCAGGGTGCCGGGCGCGGTGGTGTCGAGCCGCCAGGCCGCGGCGCCGGCCGGCGGGCGCAGCAGGCGGGTGGTGTCGGTCGGGGCGAGGCGCGGCACGGTGGCCACCCCGACGCGCAGCGCGATCTGCTGCTCGTCGGCGGCGATCGCGCTGTTGAGGGCGGCGCCGACGCGCAGCCGGGACTCGTCGCGGCCGTCGAGGTCGAGCAGCAGGAACCGGCCCGGGTTCTCGGCCTGCGCCGACCGCAGCAGCCCCCAGAGCGCGGCGTGCGCCAGGTCCTCGACGTCCTCGTCCTCGGCCGCGGCGACCGCCCGCCGGGTCACCAGCGCCAGGCGGGTGCCCCGCAGCCGGTCGTCGGCCAGCCATTCCTGGAGCAGGGCGAGCGCGTCGGTGACGACGTCACGGGTGGTGGCCGCGAGGTCGCCGCCGGGCTTCGGCGTACCGAACGACAGCAGGGCCAGGCCCGGCGCGGGCGCGCCCTCGGCGATCGCGGCGGCCAATTCGACTGGACCGGTGCGGACTTCGGCCACGGCGTCCACCGCGCGCAGCGCGGGCAGCAGACCGTGGACGTCGTCGCCGAGTACGGCCCAGCCCGCGCCGGTCGGCGCGCCCGCGTCCAACGGGAGCCGCTGCCAGTCGAGTTGGAACAGCGCGTCCTTGATGTCCGCGTCGGCGTCCGGACCCGCCGCGTCCAACTGAGCCGCGCTGACCGGCCGCATCACCAGCGAGCCGACGGACAGCACCGGGGCGCCGTCCGCGTCGGCGAGCGTCAGCCGCAGGCTGTCCTGCCCCTCGGCCGCCGTGACCCGCACCCGCACGGCCCCGGCACCGACCGCGTGCAGCGTCACGTCACGCCAGGCGAACGGCAGATAGGTGGCCGAGGAATCGAGGAAGTCGCCGAAGCCGGTGGCGTGCAGCGCCGCGTCCAACAGCGCCGGGTGGACGCCGAACCTGCCCGCGTCCTGGTGGAGTTCGACCGGCAGCGCGGCCTCGGCGTAGACGGCGTCGCCGAGCCGCCAAGCGGACCGCAGCCCCTGGAAGGCCGGGCCGAAGGCGTAGACGGTCTCCTGCGCCCGCTCGTACATCCCCTCGGTGTCGGCGGCCACGGCGCCCGGCGGCGGCCACGCGGTCCCGCCCAGCGCGGCGTCGGCACCGCCGTCCGCCGCGTCGGCGGCGGGCGCGAGCGTGGCGGTGGCGTGCCGCGTCCACTCCGCGGGGGTCTCACCGCCCTCGGGCCGGGCGTGCACCTCCAGTTCGCGGCGGCCCCGCGCGTCGGGCGCGGCGACGGACAACTGCACCTGGACGTTGCCCCGTTCGGGCAGCACCAGCGGGCTGCCGAGGGTCAGCTCCGCCACCGTGCCGCAGCCCGCGAAGTCGGCGGCGTGCAGCGCCAGCTCCACGAAAGCGGTACCGGGCAGCAGCAGCCGGCCGCCCACCCGGTGGTCGGCCAGCCAGGGGTGGGTGGCGGTCGACAGCCGCCCGGTCAGCAGCAGCCGGTCCGCGCCCGCGACCGGCAACGCGGCGCCCAGCAAGGGGTGTCCGGCGGCTTCGAGCCCGAGGTCGGAGGCGTCGCCGGAGTTCTTGTAGCCCTCGGCGAGCCAGTAGTGCTGGTGCTGGAAGGCGTAGGTGGGCAGGTCCACCCGCTGGGCGGTGGTTGCGGCGAAGACGGACCGCCAGTCGACGGGGAGACCCCGTACCCAGCCTTCGGCGAGCGAGGTCAGGAAGCGCTCCTGGCCGCCCTCTTCGCGGCGGAGGGTGCCCAGGGCGACGGCGTCCGATGCCGCGTCCTCGAAGGTCTCGGCGAGACCGACTGCGAGAACCGGGTGCGGGCTGGACTCGACGAAGTAGCCGAAGCCGTCGGAGAGCAGGGCCCGGACGGTCTCGTCGAAACGGACCTCTTGGCGGAGGTTGGTCACCCAGTAGTCGGCGTCCAGCGCGGTGGTGTCGAGCTTGCCGCCGGTGACCGTGGAGTAGAACGGGATCTGCGACGACCGGGGCTCGATGCCGGACAGGGCCTCAACTACCTCGTTGCGTATGGCATCGACCTGTGCCGAGTGCGAGGCGTAGTCGACATCGATACGACGCGCCCGTACGCCCTCGGCCTCGCATCCGGCGAGGAGGTCGTCCAACGCCTCCGGCTCACCGGAGACGACCGTGGACGACGGGCCGTTCACTGAGGCGACGGATATCCGCCCCTCGAAGCGCGCGATCTGCTCCCGCACCGCCTCCGCCGGGAGGGCGACGGAGACCATTCCGCCGTTGCCGGACAAGGTCCCGCGAATGGCCTTCGCCCGCAACGCCACCACCCGCGCCGCGTCCTCCACCGACAACGCGCCCGCGACGCACGCGGCAGCGATCTCGCCCTGGCTGTGACCGATGACCGCACCCGGCTCGACACCGGCAGCACGCCACACCTCGGCCAGCGACACCATCACCGCCCACAACGCCCCCTGAACAACCACCACATCGTCCAGAGCCCCGCTACGGATCGCCTCCACCACCGACGACCCGACATACGGACGCAGCGCCGCGTCACACTCCGCCAACCGCGCCCCGAACACCGGAGACGAGGCAAGCAACTCCGTAGCCATCCCCGCCCACTGCGACCCCTGACCAGGAAAGACGAACGCCACCCGACCCGCGCCCGGACGCACCACACCGGACACCACGCCCGAGGCCGCGACACCCTCCGCGACAGACCCCAGCAGGCCCCGCGCCTGGTGCGCCTCCGTGGCGAGCGCCACGCCGCGGTGTTCCAGGGCGGCCCGTGACGTGGCGAGCGACAGCCCGACGTCGGCCGGGCGGGAGCTGTCGCCGACGTGGTGCGCGAGCCGTTCGGCCTGGTCGCGCAGCGCGTCCGCCGACCGCCCGGACACGAGCCACGGGACGACCGTCAGCGGCCCCAACGGGCTCCTGTCCGGGCCGACTTCGGGTTCCGAGAGGGCCTGCGCACCGTCGTGCTCCGGCTCCTCCAGGATCACGTGCGCGTTCGTCCCGCTGATCCCGAAGGAGGACACGGCGGCCCGGCGCGGCCGGTCGGCGCGCTTCCATTCGAGCGGCTCGGTGAGAAGTTCGACTCCGCCGCCGGACCAGTCGATGAAGGGGGACGGCTCGTCGACGTGGAGGGTGCGCGGCAGCAGTCCATTGCGCATCGCCTGAACCATCTTGATGACGCCCGCCACGCCTGCCGCGTGGGCGGTGTGGCCGATGTTGGACTTGATGGAGCCGAGCTTGAGGGCGTCGCTGTCGGCGCGGTTCCGCCCGTAGGTCGCGAGCAGGGCCTGGGCCTCGATGGGGTCGCCGAGCCGGGTGCCCGTGCCGTGGGCCTCGACCGCGTCCACCTGGTCGGCGGACAGGCGTGCGTCGGCGAGGGCGTCGCGGATGACGCGCTCCTGGGACGGGCCGTTGGGGGCGGTGAGCCCGTTGCTGGCGCCGTCCTGGTTGAGGGCGGAGCCGCGGAGCACGGCGAGCACGTGGTGGCCCTGGCGCCGCGCGTCCGACAGCCGCTCCAGCAGCAGCACCCCCGCGCCCTCGGACGGGCCGAAGCCGTCGGCCGCCCCGGCGAAGGACTTGCAGCGGCCGTCGGGCGCGAGGGCGCGCTGCCTGCTGAACGCGATGAAGCCCTGCGGTGTCGGCATCACCGCGACACCGCCGGCGAGGGCGAAGGAGCACTCTCCCGACCGCAGCGCCTGCACCGCCAGGTGCATCGCGACCAGCGACGACGAGCACGCGGTGTCGACGGTGAGCGCGGGGCCCTCCAGGCCGAGGCTGTAGGAGACGCGGCCGGAGACGACGCTGGCGAAGGAGCCGACCCCGATGTAGCCCTCGAGGCCCTCGGGCACCTTGTGGTTGCCGGTGACGTAGTCCACGGTGGCGGCGCCGACGAACACCCCGCCGCGGCTGCCCTTGACGGACAGCGGGTCGATGCCCGCGCGCTCCAGCACCTCCCAGGAGATCTCCAGCATGAGCCGCTGCTGCGGGTCCATGATCAGGGCCTCGCGGGCGTTGACGCTGAAGAAGTCGGCGTCGAACTGGTCCGCGTCGTGCAGGAATCCGCCCTCGCGCACGTAGTTCTTGCCCTCGGCGTCGGGGTCGGCGTCGTAGAGGCTGTCCAGGTCCCAGCCGCGGTTGACGGGGAACGGGGTGATGGCGTCGCCGTCCTCGGCGACCAACTGCCACAGGTCGTCGGGGGTTTCGACGCCGCCCGGGTAGCGGCAGGCCATCGCCACGATCGCGATGGGCTGCGGGTCCTCCAGCTCGCGGACCCGGCGCCGCGCCTTGCGCAGGTCGGCGGTGGCGCGCTTGAGGTACTCGCGGAGCTTGTCCTCGCCGACCTGGCCGGCGCCGGCGCTGCTGACCGTGGTGTCCATCAGGAGTCACACCTATTCGTGTTCGGGTTCGGTGAGGTCACAGCCGTACGGTGGGCGCCGTCACGGGGTGTCGAGTTCGTCGTCGAGCATGGCGAGCAGCTCGGAATCGGTGGCCGCTTCGAGATCGAGGTCGTCGGCGGCCTTGCCGGCGGACCGGGCGGCGCCCGGGTCCTGCGCGTCCTGCAATTTGGAGACCAGGGCGTGCAGCCGCGCGGTGACCTTCCGCCGCAGCTCGTCGTCGGCGGCCGGCAGGTCCAGCAGCACCGATTCCAGGCGGTCCAGTTCGGCAAGGGCCGGGACGGTCTCGGCGGCTTCGCCCGGGGCGAGTTGGCCGCGGATGAAGCGGGCCGCGGCGGTCATGGTCGGGTGGTCGAAGGCGATGCTGGCGGGCAACTGGACACCGATGGACGCCTGGAGACGGTTGCGCAGCTCCAGCGCGGTCAGGGAGTCGAAGCCCAGCTCCTTGAAGGCCCGGTCGGTCTCGATGGCCTCGGGCGAGCCGTGGCCGAGCACCGAGGCGACGTGGCCGCGGATCAACTCCTCCAGCCTGTGCAGTTGTTCGGCCTGCGACAGCCCGGCGAGCCGGGCCGACCAGTCGGCCGCCGCGGTCTCCGCGCGCGGTGCCTCCACCTTGCGCCTGGCCGGTGCGGCGGCCTGGACGAGGCCGCGCAGGAGGTCGGGGAGCGTGCCGGACGCGGCCCGTACGCGCAGCGCGTCGGTGTCGAGCCGGATGGGGACGAGCAGGCTCTCGCCATCGGTGACGGCCGCGTCGAACAGGTCGGTGCCCTGGCGCGCGGACAGCGGCAGGACCCCGGCCCGCGCGACCTTGGCCGCGTCGGCGTCGGCGCCCATCGCGCTGCTCTGCGCCCACAGGCCCCAGGCGAGTGACTGACCCGGCAGCCCGAGGTCGCGGCGCTGCCGGGCGAGGGCGTCGACGAAGGCGTTCGCGGCGGCGTAGTTGGCCTGGGCGATGCTGCCGAGGACGCCGGAGGCGGAGGAGAACAGCACGAACGCGGACAGGTCGGCGTCGCGCGTCAGATCGTGCAGATGGAGGGCGGCGGCGGCCTTGGGCGCGAAGACCCGGTCGATGTCCTGCGCGGTGAGCCGTTCCAGCGAGGCGTCGGACAGTACGCCCGCGCAGTGCAGGACGGCGGTCAGCGGGTGTTCCTCGGGGACGGTCGCGAGAAGGGCGGCGAGCGCGTCGCGGTCCGCGGCGTCGCACGCGGCGACGGTGACGGTCGCTGCACCCGACCCGGTCAACTCATCCCGCAACTCGGCCGCGCCGGGGGCCTCTTCGCCGCGGCGGCCGACCAGCAGCAGGTGACGTACGCCGTGCCGCTGGACCAGGTGACGGGCGATCAGGCTGCCGAGGGCGCCGGTGCCGCCGGTGATCAGGACGGTGCCGTCGGGCCGCCACGGGGTGCCGCCTGCCGCCGACGACGTGGCACGGGCGAGCCGGGGCACCATGACCGTGCCCGCGCGCAGAGCGAGTTGGGGTTCACCGGAGCCGACAGCGGCGGGTACGGAGGTGGGGAAGAGCGCCAGCGAGCCCGGGTCGTCGTCCACGTCGACCAGGACGAACCGGCCGGGGTGGGCGGCCTGCGCCGAACGGATCAGACCCCACAGCGCGGCGCCGACGAGGTCGTCGATCCGGTCCTCGGCGCGGGCGGCGACCGCGTGCCGGGTGAAGACGACCAGCCGGGACGGTGCCAGCCGGTCCTCGGCGAGCCAGCTCTGGACCGTGGCGAGGAGGTCGACGGTGGCGGCACGGGCGGCCGAGGCGTCGTCCCGCCCTCGGGGACCGAACCCGTGGCTGACGGCGACGAGTTCGGGCGCGGGAAGCCCCGCGTCGAGAGCTTCGGTGAGCGCGCCGAGATCGTCGTACGCCTGCGGGTACGCCCCGGATTCCTCCAGGGCTTCGGTGAGCCGGTCGTCGACCGGGCCGAGCAGCAGCCAGTCGGCGCTCTGGCCGGAGACGGGAACCGGCGCCCACTCCACGCGGTGGAGGCTGTCCGGCCGGCCGGCGGCCGAGTGGTTCACCTCGTCGGCGGTCACCGGCTGCGGCAGCCCGGCGTCCAGGACGGCGACCGGGCCGCCGTCGGGATCGGTGAACGTCGCGGTGAACTCGTCGGGCTGGCCGGTCGGACGCAGGTGGGCGCGGAGCGCGGTCGCCCCGGCGGCGCGCAGCGAGAAGCCGGACCACCGCGTCCACTGGGCGTTCTGGTTCCGGTTGACCAGGGCGGGTTGCAGTGCCGCGTCCAGCAGAGCCGGGTGAAGGCAGAACCGCGCCGCGTCGCGGGCGTGTTCCTCGGGCAGCCGGATCTCGGCGTAGTACTCGCGGCCGACCCGCCACAGCTTGCGCAGGCCCTCGAACGCCGGACCGTACACCTGGCCCAGGTCGGCCATCCGGCGGTGGAAATAGGCGAGGCTGACGGGCTGCGCGCCGCTGGGCGGCCAGACGGAGCCTTCCAGTTCGTCGGCCGGGCCGGACGCGTCCGGTTCCTCGGGTACGAGGACGCCGGTGGCGTGCCTGACCCATGGCGCGTCCGGCTCGGCGTCCTCGGCGCGGGCGTGCACGGCCAGCGGGCGGCCACCGTCCTCGTCGGGCGCGCCGACGGACACCTGGACGTGCACCGCGGCCTTTCCCCGCAGCGCGAGCGGCACGGCCAGCTCCAGCGTCTCGATCCGGCCGCAGCCCGCCATCTCGCCCGCGTAGAGGGCGAGTTCGGCGAAGGCGGTGCCGGGCAGCACGGGACGGTCGTGCAGACTGTGGTCGGCCAGCCACGGGTGGGTGCGCAGCGAGAGGCGGCCCGTCAGCACGATCCGGTCCTCGTCGGCGACGCGGACCGCGGCCGACAGCAGCGGGTGATCGACGGACTCCTGCCCGAGCCCGCTCGGGTCCCCGGCGCGCGCGGCGTCACCCTCCAGCCAGTAGCGCTGGTGCTGGAAGGCGTAGGTCGGCAGGTCCACGGGGTGGGCCGGGGTTCCGGCGAAGACGGACCGCCAGTCGACGGGCAGGCCGCGTACCCAGCCCTCCGCGAGAGACGTCAGGAAGCGTTCCTGGCCGCCCTCTTCGCGGCGGAGGGTGCCCAGTGCAACGGCGTCGGAGCCCGCGTCCTCGAAGGTCTCGGCGAGACCGACTGCGAGAACCGGGTGGGGGCTGGACTCGATGAAGTACCCGAAGCCGTCGGAGAGCAGAGCCCGGACGGTCTCGTCGAAACGGACCTCCTGACGGAGGTTGGTCACCCAATACGCCGCATCGAGCGCGGTGGTGTCGAGCTTGCCGCCGGTGACCGGGGAGTAGAACGGCACCTGCGACGACCGGGGCTCGATGCCTGACAGGGCCTGGACGACCTCGTCACGTATGGCGTCGACCTGTGCCGAGTGCGAGGCGTAGTCGACATCGATACGACGCGCCCGTACGCCCCCGGCCTCACATGCGGCGAGAACGTCGTCCAGCGTCTCCGGCTCGCCCGAAACCACCGTGGACGAAGGTCCGTTGACCGAAGCGACACCGATCCGGCCGTCCCAGCGCGCGATCAGCTCCCGTACGTCCTGCGCGGGCAACGCGACCGACACCATCCCACCGTTGCCCGACAAGGTCCCGCGAATGGCCTTCGCCCGCAGCGCCACGACCTTCGCCGCGTCCTCCACCGACAACGCGCCCGCGACGCACGCGGCGGCAATCTCCCCCTGGCTGTGACCGATCACCGCACCCGGCTCGACACCGGCGGCACGCCACACCGCAGCCAGCGACACCATCACCGCCCACAACGCCCCCTGAACAACCACCACGTCATCCAGGACGCCCTCGCGGATCGCCTCCACCACCGACGACCCCACGTAAGGACGCAGCGCCGCGTCACACTCCGCCAACCGCGCCGCGAACACCGGAGACGAGGCAAGCAACTCCATCGCCATCCCTGCCCACTGCGACCCCTGACCAGGAAAGACGAAAACCACCCGGCCGGAGCCCGGACGCACCACACCGGACACCAGACCCGGCGCCGGGACGCCCTCCGACAGCGAACCGAGCGCGCCGAGCGCCGACTTGGTGTCGGTGGCGACGGTGACGGCGCGGTGCTCGTGCTCGGCGCGGGTGAGGGCGAGCGCCCGGCCGATGGAGGCGAAGTCCGGGGCGTCGGAGTCGCCCGCGTATCCGCTCAGTCGGCGGGCCTGTGCGCGCAGGGCGGCGGCGGACCGGCCCGACACGGGCCACGGGACGGCGTTCAGCGGGCCCAACGGGCCTTCGTCCAGCGCGGATTCCGCCTCGTCCGGCTCGGCGAAGTCGGTGGCGGCTTCCAGGACGACATGCGCGTTGGTGCCGCTGATGCCGAAGGCGGAGACGCCCGCGCGGCGCGGCCGGTCATCGGCGGTCGGCCACTGCCTGGCCTCGGTCAGCAGCTCGACGGTACCGCTGGACCAGTCGACCTGGGGGGTCGGCGCGTCCACGTGCAGGGTGCGCGGCAGCAGTCCGTACCGCATGGCCTGCACCATCTTGATCACGCCCGCGACGCCCGCGGCGGCCTGCGCGTGCCCGATGTTCGACTTGACCGAACCGAGCCACAGCGGCCGGTCGGCGGGGCGGTCCTTGCCGTAGGTGGCGAGCAGTGCCTGCGCCTCGATCGGGTCGCCGAGCGTCGTACCGGTGCCGTGCGCCTCGACCGCGTCCACCTCGTCGCCGGTCAGCCGGGCGTCGGCGAGCGCGGCCTCGATCACCCGGCGCTGCGAGGGGCCGTTGGGGGCGGTCAGGCCGTTGCTCGCGCCGTCCTGGTTGACCGCGGTGCCGCGGACCACGGCCAGCACGCGGTGGCCGTTGCGCCGGGCGTCCGACAGCCGCTCCAGCAGCACCAGGCCCGCGCCCTCGGAGAAGCTGGTGCCGTCCGCGGCGGCGGCGAACGCCTTGCACCGGGCGTTGGGCGCGAGCATCTGCTGGCGGCTGAACTCGATGAACTCCATCGGGCTCGGCATCACCATCGCGCCCCCGGCCAGGGCGAGTTCGGACTCGCCGTCGCGCAGCGACCGCACGGCCAGGTGCAGGGCGACCAGCGACGACGAGCACGCGGTGTCCACCGTCAGCGCCGGGCCCTCCAGGCCGAAGGCGTAGGACACACGGCCGGAGACCACGCTGTTGGCCGACCCGGTCATCGTGTAGCCCTCAAGGCCCTCGGGTATCCGCGCGACATCGGCGCCGTACCCGGTGTAGGACGCGCCGACGAACACGCCGGTACGGCTGCCGCGCAGGTCGGCGGGCGCGATACCGGCCCGCTCGAACGCCTCGTACGCGGACTCCAGGACCAGCCGCTGCTGCGGGTCCATGGCCAGCGCCTCGCGCGGCGAGATGCCGAACAGCTCGGCGTCGAAGTCGGCCGCGCCGTCCACGAAGCCGCCCTCGCAGGCGAGTTCGACGCCCTCGGGGTCGAACAGCCTCAGGTCGTCGGTCTCCCAGCCGCGGTCACCGGGGAAGCCGGTCATCGCGTCCCCCTCCCCCGCGACGAGGTCCCACAGGTCCTCGGGGGAGGTGACACCGCCGGGATAGCGGCAGGCCATCCCGATGACCGCGACGGGTTCGTGGCTCTGCGCCTCGACCGTCCGGAGCCGCCGCTGCGTGCGCCTCAGGTCGGTCATGACCTTGTTGAGGTAGTCGCGGAGCTTCTTCTCGTCGGTGGACGGGGCCTGGTTCGTCATCGCGTGCACTCCGGGGATCGTGGGGACCTGCGGGCGGGGTTTCCAGAGAACGAGCGGGTCATCACGTGCCCAGCTCACGGTCGATCAGGGCGAAGATCTCCTCGTTGCTCGCGGCGCCCAGCGCGTCCTCGTCCGTCGCGCTCCCGCCGGGGCCTTCGGGTGCCTCGTCGTCCGCGGCCTCGTCGTCGCCGACCTTCCACAGCAGGCGCTCGAGGCGCTTGACGAATTTCGCGCGGGCCGGTCCCTCGGGCAGTCCGGCCGCCAACGCGCTTTCCAGTCGGTTGAGTTCGGCCAGGCCCGGAGTCCCGGCGGTGTCTTCGCCGCCGAGGCCCAGTTCCTCGCGCAGGTGGCGGGCGAGGACCGCGACCGTCGGATAGTCGAAGACGAGCGTCGACGGCAGGGCCAGGCCGGTCGCCGTACCGATCCGGTTGCGCAGTTCGACCGCCATGAGGGAGTCGAAGCCCAGCTCGCGGAACGGCCGGTCCTGGTCGACGGATTCCCCCGTGGCGCCGTCGAGGGTCACGTGGCTGGTGACCGCGGCGGCGTGCCCGCGCACCAACTCGACCAGCTCGCGCTCCTGTTCCGCCGCCGGGCGGCCCGCCAGCCGGGACCGCAGTTCCCCCGCCGTGGCCGCACCGGTCCCCGCGGCTTCCGTGTCGCCCGCGGCACCGGACCGCAGTGCGGCGACCGCCTCGGGGATCTCCGCGAACAGCGCGGTCGGGCGCTTGGCGTGGAAGACGGGCGCGAACCGCTCCCAGCGCAGGTCGATGACCACCGGGGCGGTCTCGTCGCGGTCGAGCGCCTGTTGGAGGGCGGTCACGGCCAGCGCGGGCGCCATCTCGTGGATGCCCTCCAGGCGGCCCCGGGCACCGACGTCCCCCGCGGCCATACCGGTACCGGCCCACGTACCCCATGCCACGGAGGTGGCGGGAAGTCCCTCGGCGCGGCGGCGCTCGGCCAGCGCGTCCAGGAACGCGTTGCCTGGCGCGTAGTTGCCGAGTCCCGGCATGCCGAAGGTCGCTCCGAACGACGAACAGAGCACGAATGCCGACACGTTCATGTCCCGCGTCAGCTCGTGCAGATGCACCGCCGCACCGGCCTTGACGCGCAGCACCCGTTCCATCTGATCACGGGTCAGATGTGCCACCACGCTGTCGTCCAGAACGGCCGCGGCGTGGAACACGGCCGACAGCGGTTCCTCCGCCGGGATCGCGGCGAGTACGGCGGCGAGCGCGTCGCGGTCCGCGACATCGCAGGCGGCGAAGGTGACCCGTGCGCCGGCCTGCACCAGCTCCTTCTCCAGGGCGGCGGCGCCCGGCGCGTCCGCCCCGCGACGGCTGACCAGCACCAGGTGCGGCGCCCCCCCGGCGGCCAGCCAGCGGGCGATGTGCGCGCCGATCCCGCCGGTACCGCCCGTGACCAGCACTGTGCCCTCGGGCAGCCATGTGCGGACGGCGGCCGAGTCGGCGGCCGGGGCCCGCAGCAGGCGACGGCCCAGCAGCCCGCCGAGGTCCGGGCGCAGCGCCACATGGTCCTCGTCGGCGATCCCGGCGAGGGCGGCGGCGAGGGCACGGCCGACCCGGACCGTCGCCTCATCGGACAGCTCCGCGAGCGGCGTGGCCGGAAGATCCAGCAGCCCGCCCCACAGCAAGGGGTGCTCCAGCGCCACCACCCGGCCGAGGCCCCAGATCTGCGCCTGCGCCGCCGAGACCGTCCTGTCCCCCGCCGCCACCGACACCGCCCCACGGGTGGCGCACCACAGCGTCGGCTGCGTCCCGGACTCCTCGGCCACCGCCACCAGGGCCTGGACCAGGGAAACGGTGGCGGCCAGGCCCTCCGTGACCGCTGGCCGCTCGGGATCGGGCGTCTCGTCCAGCGCGAGCAGGGACAGGACGCCGGTGAGGGGGGTGGTCCGCCCGGTCGTGTCGCCGTCGGTGCGGGACCGCAGCTCTGCGGCGAGGGCGTCGGCGCTTCCCGCTGTAGCGGTCGCGTCGAGGTGCAGCCGTTCGACCTGGGCGCCGTGGCCGGTCAGGGCCGCGTCCGCGAGGTCGGCCCATTCGGCGGGACACCGGTCGGCCGGGGGCAGCACCAGCAGCCAGCGGCCGGTGAGCCGTACCTGCGCCGGGGACACGACCGGCCGCCAGCCGATCCGGTACCGCCAGCCGTCGACCGCCGACGCCTCACGACGGCGCCTGCGCCACGTGGAC
The DNA here is from genome assembly GCF_040610915.1 of Streptomyces sp. NPDC003300. Lineage (NCBI taxonomy): Bacteria > Bacillati > Actinomycetota > Actinomycetes > Kitasatosporales > Streptomycetaceae > Streptomyces > Streptomyces sp. NPDC003300. The sequence continues at coordinate 128,465 of NZ_JBEXNE010000001.1, forward strand.
AGCGCGGGCAGCGCCTCGCGCAGCGGCAGATCGGTGACGACGCCCAGCTCACCGGCCACCGTATCGGCGTCTCCGCCGTCCACGGCCGCCCAGAACGCCTCTTCCACGGCATCGGGCACCCCGGCGTTCGCCGCGCCGCCCGCCGCTGCCCGCTCAGGATCGTCGTCCTCCAGCCAGTAGCGCTGCCGCTGGAAGGCGTAGGTGGGCAGGTCGACGTGGTGGGCGGGGGTTCCGGCGAAGACGGACCGCCAGTCGACGGGGAGACCGCGTACCCAACCCTCCGCCAGCGAGGCCAGGAAGCGCTCCTGACCGCCCTCGTCACGGCGGAGGGTACCCAGGGCCACGGCGTCGGAGCCTGCGTCCTCGAACGTCTCCGCCAAGCCGACAGCCAGGACCGGGTGCGGGCTGGCCTCGATGAAGTAGCCGAACCCGTCCGCCAGTAGGGCCCGGACCGTCTCGTCGAAACGGACTTCCTGACGGAGGTTGGTCACCCAATACGCCGCATCCAGCGCGGTGGTGTCGAGCTTGCCGCCGGTCACCGTGGAGTAGAACGGCACCTGCGACGATCGCGGCTCGATACCCGACAGGGCCTCAATGACCTTGTCGCGTATGGCGTCCACCTGTGCCGAGTGCGAGGCGTAGTCCACATCGATACGACGGGCCCGTACGCCCCCGGCCTCACATGCGGCGAGAAGGTCGTCCAACGCCTGCGGCTCGCCCGAAACGACCGTGGACGAGGGCCCGTTCACCGACGCGACGGAAATACGACCGTCCCAGCGCGCGATCCGCTCACGTACGTCCTGCGCGGGCAGCGCGACCGACACCATCCCACCGTTGCCCGACAAGGTCCCCCGAATGGCCTTCGCCCGCAACGCCACGACCTTCGCCGCGTCCTCCACGGAAAGCGCGCCCGCCACGCACGCGGCGGCAATCTCACCCTGACTGTGACCGATCACCGCACCCGGCTCGACACCCACCGACCGCCACACCGCCGCCAGCGACACCATCACCGCCCACAACGCCCCCTGAACAACGACCACATCGTCCAGAGCCCCGCTACGAATCGCCTCCACCACCGACGACCCCACGTAAGGCATCAGGGCAGCATCACACTCCGCCAACCGCGCCCCGAACACCGGAGACGACCCCAGAAGCTCAGTCGCCATCCCTGCCCACTGCGACCCCTGACCAGGGAACACGAACACCACCCGACCCGCGTCGGAGCGAACCGCTCCGCTCACCAGGCCGGGGGCGGGCGTGTCCGCCGCGAGCGCGCCGAGTACGTCCAGGGCCTGTGTGCTGTTCGCGGCCAGGACCACCGCGCGGTGCTCCATCGCGGAGCGGGTGGTGGCCAGCGAGAGGCCGATGTCCGCGGCTGCGGCGGTAGCGGCCAGGTCGGCGGCCAACCGGTCCGCCTGCCCGCGCAGCCCTGCGGCCGACCGTGCGGACACCGGCCACGGAACGACGTTGAGCGATCCCAACGGGCCCTCGGCGGGGCCGGATTCGGCGATGTCCTCGCTTGCGGCCTGCGGCTCCTCCAGGATCACGTGCGCGTTCGTCCCGCTGATCCCGAAGGCCGACACGCCCGCCCGCCGCGTACGCCCCTCGCCCCGGACCCACTCGCGCGCCTCCGCCAGCAGCTCCACCCCGCCGCCGGACCACTCCACATGCGGCGTCGGCTCATCGACATGCAGGGTCCTCGGCAGGACTCCGTGCCGCATGGCCTGCACCATCTTGATCACACCCGCCACGCCCGCCGCGGGTCCTGAGTGCCCGATGTTGGACTTCACCGAGCCCAGCCACAAAGGCCGTTCGCCGGTCCGCTCCCGCCCGTACGTCGCGAGCAGCGCCTGCGCCTCGATGGGGTCGCCGAGCGTCGTGCCGGTGCCGTGCGCCTCGACCACGTCCACGTCCGCGGCGCTGAGGCGGGCGTCGGCGAGCGCGTCGCGTATCACCCGTTCCTGAGCGAGGTTGTTGGGGGCGGACAGTCCGTTGCTGGCGCCGTCCTGGTTGAGCGCGGTGCCACGGACGACGGCCAGTACACGGTGGCCTTTGCGGCGCGCGTCCGACAGCCGCTCGACGAGCAACGCGCCCGCGCCTTCGGCCCAGTTGGTGCCGTCAGCGGCGGCGGCGAACGCCTTGATCCGGCCGTCGGGCGCCAGGCCGCGCTGGCGGCTGAACTCCACGAAGGCGTCCGGAGTCGGCATGACCGCGATGCCGCCCGCGAGCGCCATCGTGCAGTCGCCGGAACGCAGCGCCTGCACGGCCAGGTGCAGGGCCACCAGCGACGACGAGCACGCCGTCTCGACGCTGAGCGCGGGCCCTTGGAGACCGAACGTGTACGCGATCCGCCCGGCGGCGACGCTCGACATGGTGCCGGTGATGACGTAGCCCTCGACCGGCTCGGGCGTGCGCCGCAGCCGCGACACGTATCCGTTGGCGACGATTCCGGTGTAGACGCCGACCCGTTCCTCGCGCACGGCGCGCGGGTCGATGCCCGCACGCTCGAACGCCTCCCAGGAGATCTCCAGCATGAGCCGCTGCTGCGGGTCCATGCCGAGCGCCTCGCGCGGGGTAATGCCGAAGAACGCGGGGTCGAAGTCGGCCGCTCCGTCGAGGAATCCGCCCTCGGTGACGTAACTGGTGCCACGGCTCTCCGGGTCGGGGTCGAAGAGTCCGGCCAGGTCCCAGCCGCGGTCGTCGGGGAACGGGCCGATGGCGTCACGCTCGCCATCCACCAACCGCCACAGATCCTCGGGCGATCGCACACCGCCCGGGTAGCGGCAGGCCATGCCGACGATCGCGACCGGCTCCTGGGCGGCGGCCTCGGCCTCCCGCAGCCGCTGCTTCGTGACGCCCAAGTCGGCCATCACCCGCTTCAGGTACTCCCGAAGCCTCTCCTCCGTGTTACCGGTGGCCATTCCCCTCGCTCCTTCGACGATCTGCGACGTTTGTCCGACAGCGGTGACCGGAGCGGCTCAGCCTGTGCCCAACTGTTTGTCGATCAGCGCGAACATCTCGTCGTCCGACGCGGTGTCCAGCGCGATTGCGCCGGTGTCGGCGCCCGCCTCCGCACCGGTCGCCGCGTCTCCGCGCCACGCCCAGAGCAGCGACTCCAGACGCCGGGTGATCCGCTCACGCGTCTCGCCGTCCGGCGATATACCGCCGAGCCGCGTGGCGATCCCGTCCAACTCGTTCAAGACCTCGGCGTGTTCACCGTCGACCGGCGCGCTTTCCATCTCCTCCAGCAGGAAGCGGACCAGGCTGATCGGCGTCGGGTAGGAGAAGACGACAGTCGCCGGGAGCTTCAATCCGGTCGCCGCGCTCAGCCGCTTGCGTAGTTCGACGGCGGTCAGCGAGTCGAAGCCCAGTTCCTTGAAGGCCCGTTCGGCCGCGACGTCGTCCGGAGTGGCGTGCCGCAGCACCGTCGCCACCTCCACGCGCAGCAGGTCGAGCAGTACGCGCTCCCGCTTCTCGCGGTCGAGTCCCGCCAGCCGCACGGTCAGCGCGTCAGGGTCGACGTCGGGACCGTCGTCCAGCACCTCGGTCCGCGCCGTCGTGCGGACGGCGGGGCCGGAGCGGTCGATGTCCAGCCAGTAGCGGCGCGGTTGGAAGGCGTACGTGGGCAGGTCGACGTGGTGGGCGGGGGTTCCGGCGAAGACGGACCGCCAGTCGACGGGCAGGCCGCGTACCCAGCCTTCGGCGAGGGAGGTGAGGAAGCGTTCCTGGCCGCCCTCTTCGCGGCGGAGGGTGCCCAGGGCTACGGCGTCGGAGCCCGCGTCCTCGAAGGTCTCGGCGAGACCGACTGCGAGAACGGGGTGCGGGCTGGACTCCACGAAGTACGTGAAGTCGTCGGCGAGGAGGGCCCGGACGGTCTCGTCGAAGCGGACTTCCTGGCGGAGGTTGGTCACCCAGTAGTCGGCGTCCAGCGTGCTTGTGTCGATACGGCCGCCGGTCACCGTCGAGTAGAACGGGACATCGGAGGTTGCCGGTTCGATGCCGGACAGGGCCTGGACGACCTCATCACGTATGGCGTCCACCTGTGCCGAGTGCGAGGCGTAGTCCACATCGATACGGCGCGCCCGCACACCCTCGTCCTCACACACCGTCAGCAGCTCAGCGAGCGCTTGAGGTTCACCCGAAACGACGGTGGACGAGGGCCCGTTCACCGAAGCGACGGAGATACGACCGTCCCAGCGCGCGATCCGCTCCCGTACCGCATCCGCCGGGAGCGCGACCGACACCATCCCGCCCCGGCCCGACAACGACCCGCGAATCGCCTTCGCCCGCAACGCCACGACCTTCGCCGCGTCCTCCACGGAAAGCGCGCCCGTCACGCACGCGGCGGCAATCTCACCCTGACTGTGACCGATCACCGCACCCGGCTCAACGCCCACCGACCGCCACACCTCGGCCAGGGACACCATCACCGCCCACAATGCGCCCTGAACGACCACCACGTCATCCAGAGCGCCGTCGCGGATCGCCTCCACCACCGACGAGCCGACGTAAGGCAACAGGGCCGCGTCACACTCCGCCAACCGCGCCCCGAACACCGGAGACGAAGCAAGCAACTCCAACGCCATCCCCGCCCACTGCGACCCCTGACCAGGAAACACGAAGACCACGTGGTCGGCCGGTCGGCCGTCGGTGTCGTCCACCGTGGCCAGGCCCGTGACGGTGGAACCTGTGGGGGTGCCTGAGGCGAGGGCGCCGAGGGCCGAGGGGTGGTCCGGGTCCAGCACGACCGCGCGGTGCTCCCACGCGGCCCGGGTCGTCGCCAAGGCGAGGCCGATTTCCGGCGCGGCCGGGCCGTGGCCGGCCAACGTGTACTCCAGCAGCCGCTCGGCCTGGTCGCGCAGTGCGGCGGCGGACCGCGCGGACACCGGCCACGGAACAGTGGACCCCAGCGGCCCGAGCGGCCCGTTCGCGGGTTCCGACCGGGCTTCCGGCGTACCGGCCCGGTCGCCCGAGTCTCGCGGATCGCGCGCGTCCGCCGAGCCGGCCGCACCGCCGACGCCGCCCTCGTCGTCCGTAGGCTCACCGGCCTCCTCCAGGATCAGGTGCGCGTTCGTCCCGCTGATGCCGAAGGCCGACACGCCCGCCCGCCGCGCACGTCCGTCACTCCTGACCCACTCCCGCTCCTCGGTCAGCAGTTGCACCCCGCCGCCGGACCAGTCCACATGCGGTGTCGGCTCGTCGACATGCAGGGTCCTCGGCAGGACTCCGTGCCGCATGGCCTGCACCATCTTGATCACGCCCGCCACGCCCGCCGCGGCCGAGGTGTGGCCGATGTTGGACTTCACCGAGCCGAGCCACAGCGGCCGTTGGCCGTCGCGTCCCGCGCCGTAGGTGTTGAGCAGGGCGGTCGCCTCGATCGGGTCGCCCAGGGAGGTGCCGGTGCCGTGCGCCTCGACCACGTCCACGTCGGCGGCGGCGATCCTGGCGCTGCGCAGCGCGGCGCGGATGACGCGTTCCTGGGAGGGGCCGTTGGGGGCGGTGAGGCCGTTGCTCGCACCGTCCTGGTTGACCGCGGAGCCGCGGATCAGGGCCAGGACGCGGTGGCCGTTGCGCCGGGCGTCCGACAGCCGTTCCAGCAGGAGCAGGCCCAGGCCCTCGGCGGGGCCGAAGCCGTCGGCGGAGGCCGCGAAGGCGCGGCAGCGGCCGTCAGGGGACAGGGCGCGCTGGCGGCTGAACTCGGGGTAGCCGATGGCGGTGGACATGACGGTCACTCCGCCGGCGACGGCCAGGGAGCATTCGCGGCTGCGCAGTGCCCCGGCGGCCAGGTGCATGGCGACCAGCGACGACGAGCAGGCCGTGTCGACGCTGATCGCCGGGCCTTCGAGCCCAAAGGTGTAGGCGACGCGGCCGGACATCACGCTGGCGAAGTTGCCCGTCGCGTAGTAGCCCTCGACCTCCTCGGGGATGGCGGGGAGTTCCCAGCCGTAGTCGGCGGAGCTGAAGCCGATGAACGTGCCGGTGGGGCTGCCCTTGACGGACAGCGGGTCGATTCCGGCCCGTTCGAAGAGTTCCCATGTGCAGGGCAGGAGGAGCCGTTGCTGCGGGTCCATGCCGAGGGCTTCGCGGGGGGAGATGCCGAAGAACGACGCGTCGAACTCGGTTGCTCCGGTGAGGAATCCGCCGCCCCGCACGTAGTTGCTGCCGGGCCGCGCGGCGTCCTCGTCGTAGCGGTCGTCGATGTCCCAGCCCCGGTCCTTGGGGAACGGGGTGATGGCGTCGCCGCCCTCGACGACCAACTGCCAGAGGTCGTCGGGGGTTTCGACGCCGCCGGGGTAGCGGCAGGCCATGCCGACGACCGCGATCGGCTCGTTCCTGGCGGCGGTGGCGTCGCGGAGCCGCTGCTGGGTCTCGCGCAGGTCGCCGGTCACCCGCTTCAGGTACGCGAGCAGTTTCGCCTCGTTCTCCGCCATTGCCATCCTTTTCGACTCCAGGCTCTCCGGTTCAGGAATGTCCCGTCCGCGTGCGGCGGATCAGGGGTTGCCGAGTTCGCGGTCCAGCAGGTCGAACATCTCCTCCGCGGTGGCCGACTCGATCTCGCCCCGGCCGTCGCGTCGTTGCCGTACCTGCCACAGCAGTTCCTCCAGGCGGCCGACGACTTCGGCGGTCTCCTCACCGTCCGCGGGCAGGGCGGCGACCGCGCCCGCGAGGGCGTCCAGCTCGTCCAGGACGGATCCGGTGCCGGTCCCGCCGGTGCTCACGGGACCGGTCGCCGCGGACGCGGCGCCGGTGGTGAAGCGGGTCCGCAGGTGCTGGGCGAGCGCGGTGGGCGTGGGGTGGTCGAACACCAGGCTCGCGGGCAGCTTGAGGCCGGTCGCGGTGGACAGGCGGTTGCGCAGTTCGACGGCGGTCAGCGAGTCGAAGCCGAGATCCTTGAACGTGCGGCCCGCCCGTACCGAGGAGTTGTCGGCGTGCTGAAGGACGCTGGCTGCTTGGTCACGTACCAGGTCGAGGACGTTCTTGAGCTGGTCGGGCTCGGAGAGCGTCGCCAACCGGGCGGCGAATTCGGCGCCCGCGGTGGTCGGGGCGGCGGAGTCGGCCTGATCGGCCTCGGTGCGCAACGCCGCTTGTACCTCGGGGAGTTCGGCGAGCAGCGGGCTGGGGCGCAGCGCGGTGAAGCCGAGGACGAACCTCTCCCAGTCGACATCGGCGACGGCCACGAACGTCTCGTCGTGCGCGACGGCCTGGAGCAGTGCGGTGGCGGCTCGTTCGGGATCCATGGCCAGTACGCCGCGGCTCTCCATGTAGGCGGCGGCGCCCTCGGCCTCCATCATGCCGCCGCCGTCCCAGGCGCCCCAGGCCAGTGAGGTCGCGGTACGGCCGAGCGCGCGGCGCCGCTCGGCGAGCGCGTCGAGGTGGGCGTTGGCGGCGGCGTAGACGGCCTGCCCTCCGCTGCCCCAGACCCCGGCGTTGGAGGAGAAGAGCACGAAGGCGTCGAGCGGTGTGCCGCCGAGGAGGTCGTCCAGGTGGCGGGCTCCGGCGATCTTGGCCGAGGCGATGCGGGTGATGTCCTCGTCGGTGGTGTCGGTGGCGGCCAGGTAGGTCTGCGGGGCGCCGGCCGCGTGGAAGACCGCGCTCAGCGGCCGGTCGGCGGGGACGCCCGCGAGGAGCGCGGCCACCTCGGACCGGTCGGCGACGTCGCACGCGGCGAACGTGACGCCGGCGCCCGCCGCCTCCAACTCCGCGCGCAGTTCGGCCGCGCCGGGCGCGTCGGGGCCGCGGCGGCCCGCGAGCAGCAGGTGCGGGGCGCCTTCGGCGGCGAGTCTGCGGGCGACGCGCGCGCCGATCCCGCCCGTTCCCCCGGTGATCAGAACGGTGCCGTCGGGCCGCCACGCGGCGGCTCGTGCGGAGTGCGCGGCCCCGAGAGGCGTACGGATGAGCCGCCGCCCGTGGATTCCGGAGGCCCGTACGGCGACCTGGTCCTCGACGGCGGACGCGGAGCCGCCGGACGCGGGGTCCACGGACAGGGCGTCGGCGGCTGCCGGGTCGGCGGTCCCGTCAGGGCCGGGCAGTCCGCCGAGGACGGCGGCGAGCCGGACGGCGGCGGACGCGTCGGGCACGGGCGGCAGGTCGACCAGGCCGCCCCACTGGCGGGGCTGCTCCAGCGCGATGGCCCGGCCCAGGCCCCAGACCTCGGCCTGGCCGGAGCGGGGCCCCGCGTCGCCCGGTGCCGTCCTGACGCCCTCCGCGGTGGCCGCCCACAGCCGCCCGGTCAGTTCGGCGTCGGCGGCGGCCTGGGCAAGGGCGAGGGTGACGCGGGCGGCCGGGGAGAGACCGGCGGCAGCCGGTGCCGGGGCGTGGCCCCGGAGCGCGGTGGAGCTGACGGGGGCATGACTGGGCGTCCCGGAGCCGACGGGGGCGTGGCCGGGCGCGCTGGCGTCGGAGACCGCAAGGCCGGTGCCGTCGACGGCGGACGCTCCGGGCACCTCGTGCGCGGCAGCCTCCTCGGCACCGCCATTGGTGGCGCCAACCGACTCGGAACCGCCCGCCTTCGGCACACCCGTCTCGGACCCGTCCGCCCCCTGACCGCCGGTCTCGGAGTCCCCGAGGGCGAGCAGGGACAGCACGCCGTCGGCCTCGACCGTCCGGAGGAGTTCGGCGAGGGCCGCCCGGTCGGTCCGGTCGGCGGGGATCTCGATGTGGGTGACCGTGGTGCCCGCGGCGGCGAGCGCGTCGCCCGCCGCGGCGGCCCACGGCTCGTCCGGGAAGCTGAGGATCGTCCACCGCCCACGCGGCGCACGGGCGTTCGCGGTGTCCAGGGCGCGCCAGGCGATGCCGTAACGCCAGCGGTCCAGGGCCGTACGGTCCAGGCTGCGGCGGCGCCAGGACGACAGCGCGGGCAGGACCGTCGCCAACTCGTCCTCTCCGGAGTCGAGTTCGAGTTCCCCGGCCAGGTGCTCCAGGTCGCCGCGTTCGACGGCGGCCCAGAATCCGGCGTCGGCGAGGTCGCCGGTGCCGCTGGTGGTGGGCGCGGTTCGGTCCCGCAGGTCGTCCAGCCAGAAGCGGCGGCGCTGGAAGGCGTACGTCGGCAGGGCCAGCGGCGTACCGCCCGAACCGGGGGCCAGGGGCCGCCAGTCGACGCCGGGCAGGCCGCGGACGAAGCCCTCGGCCACGGAGGTGGTGAAGCGCGCCATGCCGCCTTCGTCACGGCGCAGCGTGCCGACCGCGACGCCGTCGCGTTCGGCGTCCTCGAAGGTCGCGGCCATGGCGGTGGTGAGCACCGGGTGCGCGCTGGCCTCGACGAAGAACCGGAAGCCGTCGCTCTCCATGGCCAGCACCGCGGCCTGGAAGTCCACCGGGCGGCGGGCGTTGAGGTACCAGTACGCGTTGTCTAGGGTCGTCGTGTCGACGAGGCCGCCGGTGACGGTCGAGTAGAACGGGACGGTGGCGCGGCGCGGTGTGATGTGCGCGAACAGTTCCATGATCCGCTCGCGCAGCGGCTCGACCTGGGCGCAGTGGGAGGCCACGGTCGACCCGACGACGCGGGCTCGGACGCCGTCGGCCTCGCAGGCCGCGACGAATTCCGTCAGCGCCTCGGTGTCACCAGCCACGGTGACGGCGGTCGGGCCGTTGCGTCCGGCGATGTCAAGTCGTCCGCCCCACGCGGCTGTTCGCGCCTCGACCTCGGCGACGGGCAGCGCCACCGACGCGACCGCGCCGTTGCCGACGAGTTCGGCGGCGAACAGGGCGCTGCGCAGCGCGATGATCTCGGCGGCGTCCTCCATCGTGAGCGCGCCCGCCACCAGCGCGGCGGCTATCTCGCCTTGGCTGCTGCCGACGACGGCGGCGGGTTCGACACCGACCGACCGCCACAGTTCGACCAGGGAGACGTTGACGGCGAACAGCACGGGTTGCAGAACCTCGATCAGGTCCGGCGAGGGCGCGCCGTCCACCCCGCGCACGACATCGGTGACCGACCAGTCCAGGTGGACGCGGAGCGCCGCGTCGCACTGGGCGAACCGCTCGGCGAACACCGCTGAGGTGTCGAGGAGTTCGGCCCCCATGCCCTTCCACTGCGAGCCCTGTCCGGGGAAGACGAAGGCCACCCTGCCGCGTACGTCGGCGGCGCCGGTGACCGCCCCTGCGGTCGGCGTACCGTCGGCGAGCCCGCCGAGCGCGGCGGCGGCCTGCGCGCGGTCACCCGCCAGGACGACGGCCCGCTGTTCCAGGACGGTCCTGGTGGTCGCCAGCGCGTGTCCGATCTCGGCGTCCGTGGTGTCGGGCCGGTCGGCCACGAAGGCCGCGAGGCGTCCGGCCTGCGCGCGCAGCGCCGCCGCGGACTTGGCGGAGAGCACCCAGGGGACGACGGTGCCGGGCGGGTCGCCCACGACGGCGGCCGGGGCCGGGGCGGCGGGTACGGCGGGCGCGTCGGACGTACCGGGTTCGGCCCTCTCGCCGAACTCGGAGCCAGGATGGGCCAGTTCGACCGCCTCGACCGGCGCCGCGGGCGGCTCTTCCAGGATCACGTGCGCGTTCGTTCCGCTGATGCCGAACGAGGAGACCGCGGCGCGGCGCGGGCGGCCCCGGTCGGGCCACGGCGTCGCCGCGTTGAGCAGCCGGAGCCGGCCGGAGGACCAGTCCACCTCGGGCGAGGGCTCCTCGGCGTGCAGAGTGCTGGGCAGCGTGCCGTGGCCCATCGCCATGACCATCTTGATCAGGCCCGCGACACCGGCCGCGGCCTGCGTGTGGCCGATGTTGGACTTGATGGAGCCCAGCCACAGCGGCTGGTCCCGCGCGTGGTCCCTGCCGTAGGTGGCGAGCAGCGCCTGCGCCTCGATCGGGTCCCCGAGGTTGGTGCCGGTGCCGTGCGCCTCGACCGCGTCGACCTCGTCGCCGGTCAGACCGGCATTGGCGAGAGCAGCGCGGATGACGCGCTGCTGGGAGGGGCCGTTCGGCGCGGTGAGGCCGTTGCTCGCGCCGTCCTGGTTGACGGCGGAGCCGCGCATGACGGCGAGGACGCGGTGGCCGTTGCGGCGGGCCTCCGACAGCCGCTCGACCACCAGCATGCCGACGCCCTCCGAGAAGCCGGTGCCGTCGGCGTCCGCGGCGAACGCCCTGCACCGGCCATCGGGCGACAGCACGCGCTGGCGGCTGAACTCCACGAAGCCGAACGGGCTCGGCATCACCGTCACCCCGCCGACCAGGGCCAGCGAGCACTCCCCCGCCCGCAGCGCCTGAGCCGCCAGGTGCAGGGCGACCAGCGACGACGAACAGGCCGTGTCCACCGTCATCGCCGGTCCTTCGAGGCCGAGGACGTACGAGACGCGGCCGGAGATGACGCTCAGCACGTTCCCGGTGACCGAGTACCCCTCGACGCGCTGCTGAAGGTCGGGGTCCTGGCCGTAGCCGGTGCCGACCGCGCCGATGAACACACCGGTACGGCTGCCGCGCAGCGTGGCCACGTCGATCCCGGCGCGTTCCACGGCCTCCCAGGCCGCCTCGAGTACGAGCCGCTGCTGCGGGTCCATGGCCAGCGCCTCGCGCGGCGAGATGCCGAACAGCTCGGCGTCGAAGTCCGTCGCACCTCGCACGAAACCGCCCTGCTGGGCGTAGCTCTTGCCCGACCTGGCCGGATCCGGGTCGTACAGGTCCGCGAGGTCCCAACCCCGGTCGGTGGGGAACCCGGAGATCGCGTCGGTGCCCGACGCCACCAGGTCCCACAACTGCTCGGGCGAATCGGCACCGCCCGGGAAGCGGCAGGTCATGGCGACGACGGCGACGGGATCGTCGTCGAGCCCGGCCGCCGCCGGAAGGGCTCCGGCCGGGGCACGGTCGTCGGCGGTCGCGGCGCCGAGGCCCAGTTCGTCCGCCAGATGCGCGGCGAGGGCGTCGGGGGTCGGGTGGTCGAAGACCACCGTGGCCGCGAGCCGCTGCCCGATCGCGGCACCGAGGCGGTTGCGCAGCTCGACACCGGTCAGCGAGTCGAAGCCCAGCTCCTTGAACGCCCGCTCGGGGTCGACGGCGGCCGGCGACCCGTGGCCGAGCACCGCCGCGACGTGCGTGCGTACGACGTCGCGCAGGGCCTCGGTCCGTTCGGCGGCCGACAGCGCGGAGAGCCGCCGGACCAGGGCCGAGGAGTCGGCACGGGCCGAACTGGTCGCCACGGCACGGGACTTGCGGACGGACGCGGTGGTAAGTTCACGGGTGAGGGCGTGGAAGGCTTCCCCGGTGCTCTGGGCGTCGCCGGGCGTCAGACGCGCGGTGACGGCGAGCGGTACGTCCCAGCCGACGGCCACGTCGAACAGCCCGATCCCCTGCTCGACGCTCATCGGCACCACGCCGCTACGGGCCAGGCGCGCCCGGTCCACTTCGCCGAGGGAGCCCGTCAGCTCGGAGTCGGTGGCCCAGTGTCCCCATGCCATCGACACACCCGCCGCACCACTCGTACGGCGCACACCCGCCAGAGCGTCCAGGAACGTGTTCGCCGCCGCGTAATTGCCCTGCCCCGCCGTGCCCACCACGCCCGCGAGCGACGAGAACAGCACGAACAACGACAGGTCCAGGTCCCGGGTCAGCTCATGCAGATGCCACGCGGCATCCACCTTCGCGCCCAGCACACTCCGGATACGTTCCGCGTCCAGGTCCGGCACCAGACCGTCGTCCAGCGCGCCCGCGCAGTGCACCACACCGCCCAACGGCCGGTCCCCGCCGAAGCGCGCGAGCAGCCCGGCCACCTCGTCCCGGACCGCGACATCACACGCCACGACCTCGACCCGCGCACCGGCCGCCTCCAACTCCGCCACCAGCGCTTCCGCACCAGGCGCGTTCGCACCACGCCGACCCGCCAGTACGACATCGCGCACCCCGTACGAGGCCACCAGATGCCGGGCCACCAGCCCGCCCAGCAGACCCGTACCACCCGTGATCACCACCGCACTCGCGGCATCCACCCGGCGGGGAAGGCTCAGCACGACCTTGCCGACATGCCGCGCCTGCGACATGAACCGCAACGCCTCGCCGGCGCGACGCACATCCCACACCCGCACCGGCAACGGCTCCAGCACACCCTCCGCGAACAACCCCGCCAACTCCCGGAGGATTTCGCCGAGTCGGTCCGGAGAGATGTCGGTGAGGGCGTACGGGTGGTACGTGACGCCGGGGTGCTCGGCGACGACGGCCTCCGGGTCGCGGATGTCGGTCTTGCCCATCTCCAGGAACCGGCCACCACGCGGCAGCAACCGCAACGACGCGTCCACGAACTCCCGCGCCAACGAGTTGAGAACGACGTCCATGCCGTGGCCATCGGTGGCCTGCCGGAACGCGTCCTCGAAGTCGAGGGTGCGGGACGAGGCGATGTGGTCCTCGGCGAGACCCGCCAGCCGGAGCGTGTCCCATTTGCCCTCGCTGGCCGTCCCGAAGACCTCGGCACCCCAGTGCCGGGCCAACTGCGTGGCCGCCATCCCCACACCACCGGCAGCGGCGTGAATCAACACCCTGTGTCCGGACTGGAGTTCGCCGAGATCGGCCAGGCCGAACCAGGCGGTCATGAAGACGACGGGGACGGCGGCGGCCTGCTCGAAGCTCCAGCCCTCCGGCACCCGCACGACCAAGCGCTCGTCCACCACCGCCAACGGCCCGAACGACTCCGGCAGCAGACCCATCACCCGGTCACCCACCACAACACCCGCGACACCGGGCCCGACCTCGACCACGACACCCGCACCCTCGGTTCCGAGGTACGCGTCCGGGTCGGGGTACATCCCCAGATTGATCAGCACATCGCGGAAGTTGACTCCCGCGGCACGGACGTCGACCCTCACCTGACCGGCGACGAGCGGCGCCTCGGCGGCCGGGTCCGGCTCGACGGACAGTCCGTCGAGCGTGCCGTCGCCGGAGGCGACCAGCCGCCACGCGCCCTCGGCGGGCGGCACCAACCCCCCGCCACCGGCAGGCGCCCGCACCAGCCTCGGCACCAGGACCTCACCACCGCGCACCGCCACCTGCGGCTCACCCGCCGCCACCGCGACACCGACCGCGTAGGCGAGCGTGTCTCGCACCGCCGTCTGTCCCGACGCGAGGTGGACGTCGACATCGACGTCGGCGTCTGAGTCGATCAGCAGGAAACGTCCGGGATTCTCGGCGAGCGCGCTGCGCACCAGGCCCCACACCGGGGCGTGGACCAGATCGGCGACAGGCTCACCGCTGTGAGTGGACACCGCACCACGGGTGACGAGAACCAACCGCGAATCAGCGAACCGCTCCTCTACCAGCCACTCCTGGACCAGACCCAGCACGCCGGTCACCGCCTCCGCCACCGCACCCGGCACATCGCCGGAGACTGACGCCGGGGGCAGCACCAGGCCGACCAGCGGCGGAACCGGGTGCGCCGCGTCGATGTCGGAAAGCCGTTCCAGGAACACGCATCCGTCGGGCGCGCCGCTGTCGGCGGACAGCGCGGCCGGAACCCAGTCCACGCGGTACAGGCCGTCGGCCGTGCCTGCCGCACTCGCGGCGGCGACGCGGATCTGGTCGGCGGTCGCCGTGCGCAGCGCGAGCGATGCCACCGATACGACGGGAGCCCCCTCGGCATCGGCCAGGAGCACCGAGGCGGCGTCCTCGCCCGCAGGCCGCAGCCGTACGCGTACGGAGGTCGCGCCGACCGCGCCGAGCGCCACGTCGGTCCAGGCGAACGGCAGCCGCAGGGAGGTGAGTTCGGCGGGCGAGCCGCCGCGCAACAGGACGATCCCGTGCAGGGCCGCGTCGAGCAGGGCCGGGTGGATGCCGAACTTGGCCGCGTCCTGGTGGAGTTCGTCCGGCAGCGCGGCCTCGGCGTAGACGTCGTCGCCGTGCCGCCACGCGGCGCGCAGCCCCTGGAACGCCGGACCGTAGCCGTAACCGGACTCGCCCACCTCGGCGTAGAAGTCCTCGACCGGTACCGGCACGGCGCCGGGCGGCGGCCACGCGGTCAAGTCCTCGGTCGCCTCTGCGGTGTCGGACGCGACCGCGAGGGTGCCGACCGCGTGCAGTGCCCAGGGCGCCGACTCCCCCGTCCCTTCGGGCCGTGAGTGGATGCCGAGTTCGCGCCGTCCGTCCGCGTCGGGCGCGCCGACGGAGACCTGTACCTGCACGCCGCCGCTCTCCGGAACGACGAGCGGTGCCTGAAGCGTCAGCTCCTCTACGCACCCGGCCCCGACCTCGTCAGCGGCCCGCAGCGCCCACTCCGCCAGCGCGGCACCGGGGACCAGGACGGTCCCCTCCACCCGGTGATCGCCCAGCCACGCGTGCGACGCCAGCGACAACCGGCCCGTGAGCACCACCTGATCCGAACCGGCCAGCCTCACCACCGCGCCGAGCAGGGGGTGGTCCGCAGCGGCCTGCCCGAGCCCGCTCGGGTCCCCGGCGCGCGCGGCGTCGGCAGTCAGCCAGTAGTGCTCGTGCTGGAAGGCGTACGTCGGCAGGGCGAGTTGCCCAGCACCCGTCGAATCCGGCGTACCGGCGAAGACGGACCGCCAGTCGACGGGCAGGCCGCGTACCCAGCCTTCGGCGAGGGAGGTCAGGAAGCGTTCCTGGCCGCCTTCGTCACGGCGGAGGGTGCCGAGCGCGACGGCGTCGGACCCGGCGTCCTCGAAGGTCTCCGCGAGACCGACTGCGAGAACCGGGTGCGGGCTGGACTCCACGAAGTAGCCGAAGCCGTCGGAGAGCAGAGCCCGGACGGTCTCGTCGAAACGGACTTCCTGGCGGAGGTTGGTCACCCAGTAGTCGGCGTCCAGCGTGCTCGTGTCGATACGGGCGCCGGTCACCGTCGAGTAGAACGGCACCTCGGACGAGGTCGGTGTGATCCCGGACAGGGCCTGGACGACCTCGTCCCGGATCGCGTCCACCTGTGCCGAGTGCGAGGCGTAGTCCACATCGATACGGCGCGCCCGTACGCCCTCGGCCTCACACGCCATCAGCAGCTCAGCGAGCGCTTGAGGTTCACCCGAAACGACCGTGGACGAAGGCCCGTTCACGGACGCGACGGAGATACGGCCGTCCCAGCGCGCGATCCGCTCCCGTACGTCCTGCGCGGGCAGCGCGACGGAGACCATTCCGCCGTTGCCGGACAAGGTCCCGCGAATGGCCTTCGCCCGCAACGCCACGACCCGCGCCGCATCCTCCACCGACAACGCACCCGCCACGCACGCCGCCGCGATCTCACCCTGGCTGTGACCGATCACCGCACCCGGCTCAACGCCCACCGACCGCCACACCGCCGCCAGCGACACCATCACCGCCCACAACGCACCCTGAACCACCACCACGTCATCCAGAGCGCCCTCGCGGATCGCCTCCACCACCGACGACCCGACGTAAGGCAACAGGGCCGCGTCACACTCCGCCAACCGCTCCGCGAACACCGGAGACGAAGCAAGCAACTCCATCGCCATCCCCGCCCACTGCGACCCCTGACCAGGGAAGACAAACGCCACCCGGCCGTCGCCCGATCGCGTTGCGCCGCTGACGAGTCGGGCGGCCGGGGCTCCTTCGGCGAGCGCGCCGAGGACGTCCTGGGCGTGTTCGGCGTCGGCGGCCAGGACCACGCTCCGGTGGGGCAACGCCGCTCGGGAGAGGGCCAGTTCGCGGCCGACCGAGGTGAGGGCAGGTGCGTCGTCCGTCCCTGCGAAGGACGCCAGGCGTCCGGCCTGGCCGCGCAGCGCGTCCGCCGACCGCGCGGACACCACCCACGGCACCACCGTCAGCGACCCCAACGGGCATGCGTCCGGGCCGACTTCGGGCTCGCGCTCCGGCTCCGCGGAGGTGTCGGCCGCAGCGTGGCCCCCCGGCTCCTCCAGGATCACGTGCGCGTTCGTCCCGCTCGCCCCGAAGGCCGAGATCCCCGCGCGGCGCGGGTGGGTGTCGGCGGTCCACGGCATCGCCTCGGCGAGCAATTCGACCGCGCCGCTCGTCCAGTCGACGTGCGGCGTCGGCTCGTCCGCGTAAAGGCTCTTGGGCAGCACCTCGTGGCGCATCGCCTCGACCATCTTGATGACGCCCGCGACCCCGGCCGCGGCCTGCGTGTGGCCGATGTTCGACTTCACCGAGCCCAGCCACAACGGGTCCTCGCCGCCACGCTCTTGGCCATAGGTGGCCAGCAGCGCCTGCGCCTCGATCGGGTCCCCGAGCGTGGTCCCCGTACCGTGCGCCTCGACCACATCGACATCTGCGGCCGTCAGCCCCCCGCTCTCCAACGCAGCCCGGATGACCCGCTCCTGGGAGGGCCCGTTCGGCGCGGTCAGCCCGTTCGACGCACCGTCCTGGTTCACCGCGGAGCCCCGCATCACCGCCAGCACCCGGTGACCGTTGCGCCGCGCGTCCGACAGCCGCTCCAGCAGCAGGACGCCGACGCCCTCGCCCCACCCGGCGCCGTCCGCCGCCGCCGAGAACGCCTTGCTCCGGCCGTCGGGCGCCATGCCCCGCTGACGGCTGAACTCCACAAAAAGGGTGGGCGTGGACATCACCGTGACGCCGCCGGCCAGGGCGAGGGAGCACTCCCCCGACCGCAGGGCCTGCGCCGCCAGATGCATCGCGACCAGCGACGACGAGCACGCCGTGTCCACCGTCATCGCCGGACCCTCGAACCCGAAGGTGTACGACACGCGGCCGGACACGGCGGCCGGGGACGAGCCCATCAGGGCGTAGCCCTCGGTGTCGTTGGCCGTGGCATCGGCGCCCACGGCGTAGTCGTGGTGCATGACTCCGGTGAAGACACCCGTCGAACTGCCCTTCAGCGAACCGGGATCAATACCCGCCCGCTCCAGCACCTCCCACGACGCCTCCAGCAGCAACCGCTGCTGCGGATCCATCGACAACGCCTCACGCGGAGACACCCCGAAGAACCCCGCATCAAACTCCCCCGCCCCATAGAGGAACCCGCCCTCACGCGCATAACTCCGCCCCGCCACACCAGGATTCGGATCAAACAGCCCCTCAACATCCCACCCCCGGTCCGCCGGGAACCCCGACACCGCATCCCCACCCGAAGCAACCAGCGACCACAACTCCTCAGGCGAACCCACCCCACCCGGATACCGACACGCCATCCCCACAATCACCACCGGATCGGCCGTCTCACGCGCCGACAGGGGACCCGCCATACCCCTACGGGCGGCGACCTGACCGGTGCGCTCGTCACCGAGCACCAGCGTGCGGAGGAAACCGGCCAGCGCCCGTGGCGTCGGATAGTCGAAGACAAGCGTCGCCGGAAGCCGCAGGCCCGTCGCTGCCGCGAGCGCGTTGCGCAGTTGCAGGCCGGTCAGCGAGTCGAAGCCGAACTCCTTGAAACTGCGGGCGGGTTCGACGGCGGACGGGTCGGCGTATCCGAGGACTGTCGCGGCGCGGCCTCGGACCAGGTCGAGCAGATAGCGGAGTTGGTCCTCCTCGGTCAGGCCGGTGAGGGCGCGCAGGAGGCTGCCGGAGTCGCCGCCGACGTCGGTGGCGCGGCGCGGTCGGCCGCGGACCAGACCCCGGTAGAGCGGGAGGACGGGTTCGCCCGCGCGGGCCGCGCTGCGCAGGGCGCGCAGGTCGAGGCGGCTGACGACGTGGACCCCGGAGCCGCCGTCGGCGGACGCGGCGGCGTCGAAGAGCGCCAGGCCCTGCTCGGGCGACATCCGCGTGACGCCCATTCGCAGGTAGCGGGCCACGTCGGCGTCGCCGAGGCGGGCCGTCAGCTCGCTGGCCTCTGACCAGTAGCCCCAGATCAGGTCGGTGACCGGCAGTCCCTCGGCGCGGCGGCGCGTGGCGAGGGCGTCCAGGAAGACGTTGGCCGCCGCGTAACCGGCCTGGCCCGGGTTGCCGAGCACACCGGCGATCGAGGAGAACAGCACGAACAGCGACAGGTCCAAGTGCCGCGTCAGCTCGTGCAGATGCACCGCCGCGTCCACCTTCGGCGCGAGGACTCGGGCCACCTGATCGGGCGTCAGTGCCGATACCACTCCGTCGTCGAGCACACCGGCCGCGTGCACCGCACCCGTCAGCGGCCGGTCGGAGGGAATCGCCTCCAACAGCGCGGCCAACGACGCCCGGTCGGCCACGTCACACGCCGCGATCTCGACGCTCGACGCGCCCGCGTCCAGCAAGCGCCGCTCCAACTCCGGTGCGCCCGTGGCCGCCCGGCCCTGGCGGCCGACCAGCAGCAGATGCCGCACCCCGTGCGCCGAGACCAGATGCTCGGCGAGCAACCGTCCGAGGGTGCCGGTTCCGCCGGTGATAAGCACGGTCCCGTCGTCGCGCAGCGGCACCGGCGCGGGCCCGGCCGGGGCGACGCGGGCGAAACGGGGCGCGAGGAGCACGCCGTCGCGTATCGCGATCTGCGGTTCGCCGAGGTCGACGGCGGAGGCGACAGCGGCGGCCAGGGTGCCGGAGGCGGCATTGGTGCCACGGGTGCCGTCAGTGCCAGCGGTGTCGTCAGTGCCAGCGGTGCCGTCAGTGTCGACCAGGAGGAAGCGGTCCGGCGCCTCGGACTGGGCGGTCCGCAGCAGCCCCCACACGGGTGCGTGCACGAGGTCCGCCACCTCGTCGTCCGGCCCGGTGGAGACCGCCCGGGTGGTGACGACGACCAGCCGCGAGGCGTTCAGCCGCTCGTCGGCGAGCCATGCCTGGACGAGGGCGAGCGCGTCGGTGACGGCGGTGCGCACCCGCGACGGCAGCTCGCTGTCGACCTCCGACCGGGTGTCCCCGGGACCCAGCCGGGTGATCACATGGGCGGGGGGTTCCAGGGTGCCCGCGTCCAGGCCCGCCAGCAGCGCGGCGACATCCGTGACGTCCTGGGCGCCGCCCAGGGTGAGGACCGGTCCCGGCGCGGGGACGGCGGCACCGGCGGAAACGGGCAGCGGTGTCCAGTCCAGGGCGAAGAGGCCGTCCCGGCCGGCGGTGCCGTCGGCCTGCCGGAGCTGCTCGGGGGTGGTCTCACGCAGGACGACGGACTGCACCTCCCCGACCGGGGCCCCTGCCGCGTCGGCGAGCGTCAGCGCGACGGCACCGCCGTCCAGCGGGCGGACCCGCAGCCGCAGCCGACTCGCGCCGACGGCGGACAGCGCCACGCCTTCCCACGCGTAGGGCAGCCGCAGCGGCGCCGACTCCGGCGTACCGCCGTCGAGCAGGGACACGGCGTGCAGGACCGCGTCGAGCAGGGCGGGGTGGAGGGCGAAGCGTTCGGCGTCCTTGGCCGCCGCGTCGGGCAGCGTGACCTCGGCGTACACGTCGTCGCCCCGCCGCCACGCGGCGCGCAGACCCCGGAACGCCGGACCGTAGCCGTAACCCGCCGCCGCCACCCGGGCGTAGAAGTCCTCGACCGGGACCGGCCGGGAACCGGCGGGCGGCCAGTCGGTCAACCCGACGCTTTCAGCGGACCGTTCCGTACTGAGGACGCCGACGGCGTGCCGTGTCCACGGTTCGTCGTCCGCGATGCCGTCCTCGCCGCGCGAGTGAATCGTGATCTCGCGGCGTCCGTCGGCGTCCGGGCCGCCCACCGCCACCTGGAGCTGGACGGCACCGCCCTCGGGGATCACCAGCGGCGCCTCAAGGATCAGCTCGTCGATCTGCTCGGCGCGGATCTCCTCACCGGCACGCAAGGCGAGTTCCACGAAGGCCGCGCCGGGCAGCAGTACGGTGTCGTTCACGGCGTGGTCGGCCAGCCACGCGTGCGTACGCAGGGAGATCCGGCCGGTCAGCAACAGGGCGTTCTCGTCGGCGAGTTGTACGGCCGCGCCCAGCAGCGGATGGTCGGCCGCCCCGAGTCCCAGCGACGAGGCGTCCGCGCTGGCGAGCGAGCCGGACTCCAGCCAGTAACGCTGGTGCTGGAAGGCGTACGTGGGCAGGTCCACGCGGCGGGCGGGGGTTCCGGCGAAGACGGATCGCCAGTCGACGGGCAGACCGCGTACCCAACCCTCCGCCAGCGAGGTCAGGAAGCGCCTTTGGCCGCCCTCTTCGCGGCGGAGGGTGCCCAGGGCTACGGCGTCCGACCCCGCGTCCTCGAACGTCTCCGCCAAGCCGACGGCCAGGACCGGGTGCGGGCTGGACTCGATGAAGTAGCCGAAGCCGTCGGCGAGGAGGGCCCGGACGGTCTCGTCGAAGCGGACTTCCTGGCGGAGGTTGGTCACCCAGTAGTCGGCGTCCAGCGTGCTCGTGTCGATACGGGCGCCGGTCACCGTCGAGTAGAACGGAACCTGCGAGGACTGCGGCTCGATGCCGGACAGGGCCTCAACGACCTCGTCGCGTATGGCGTCCACCTGTGCCGAGTGCGAGGCGTAGTCCACATCGATACGGCGCGCCCGCACACCCTCGGCCTTACACACCGTCAGCAGTTCAACCAAGGCTTGAGGTTCACCCGAAACGACGGTGGACGAGGGCCCGTTCACCGAAGCGACGGAAATACGGCCGTCCCACCGCGCGATCCGCTCCCGTACCGCATCCGCCGGGAGCGCGACCGAGACCATCCCACCGTTGCCGGACAAGGTCCCGCGAATGGCCTTCGCCCGCAGAGCCACGACCCGCGCCGCATCCTCAACGGAGAGAGCACCCGCCACGCACGCCGCCGCGATCTCACCCTGGCTGTGACCGATCACCGCACCCGGCTCAACGCCCACCGACCGCCACACCTCGGCGAGCGACACCATCACCGCCCACAACGCCCCCTGAACGACCACCACGTCATCCAGAGCGCCCTCGCGGATCGCCTCCACCACCGACGACCCCACATAAGGCAGCAGCGCCGCATCACACTCCGCCAACCGCGCCCCGAAAACCGGCGAGGAGTCCAACAACCCCAACGCCATCCCCGCCCACTGCGACCCCTGACCCGGGAACACGAACGCCACCCGACCCGCGCCCGGACGCACCACACCGGACACCACACCCGAGGCCGCAACGCCCTCCGACAGGGCCGCCAGCCCCGGCACCATTGCCTTGACGTCGTCGGCGAGGGTCACCGCGCGGTGCTCAAGTGCCGCGCGGGAGACGGCAAGTGCGCGCCCGATGTGCGCCGGGGCGGCCAGCTCGTGCGAGTCGGCCGCAAAGGCGGCGAGCCTCGCGGCCTGGCCGCGCAGCGCGGCGGCGGACCGCCCGGACACCACCCACGGCACCGCTGCCAGCTCGCCCAACGGGCCCTGAGCCGAGGGTGTTTCGTCCACGGACACGGGTTCGTCGGCCTGGGGTGCGTCTTCCAGGATCACGTGGGCGTTCGTCCCGCTGATGCCGAACGAGGACACGGCGGCCCGGCGCGGGCGGTCCCCGCGCTTCCAGTCGACCGGCTGTTCCAGCAGACGGACCGCGCCCGCGGACCAGTCGACGTTCGAGGTGGGCGCGTCGATGTGCAGGGTGCGCGGCAGCTTCTCCTCCTGGAGGGCCAGCACCATCTTGATGACACCCGCCATGCCTGCGGTGTGCGCGGTGTGGCCCAGGTTCGACTTGACCGACCCGAGCCACAGCGGGCGGCCTCCCGTGCGGCCCTTGCCGTAGGTGGCGAGCAGTGCCTGCGCCTCGATCGGGTCGCCGAGCGTCGTACCCGTACCGTGCGCCTCGACCGCGTCCACCTCGTCGCCGGTCAGACCGGCGTTGGCGAGGGCCGCGCGGATGACACGCTGCTGGGAGGGGCCGTTCGGCGCGGTGAGGCCGTTGCTCGCGCCGTCCTGGTTGAGGGCTGAACCGCGCACCACCGCAAGGACGTTGTGGCCGTTGCGGCGTGCGTCGGAGAGCCGTTCGACAAGGAGCATGCCGACGCCCTCGGACCAGGCGGTGCCGTCGGCCCCGGCGGCGAACGCCTTGCAGCGGCCGTCGGGCGCGAGGCCGCGCTGTCGGCTGAAGTCGACGAAGACCCACGGTGTCGGCATCACGGCCACACCGCCGACCAGCGCGAGCGTGGACTCGCCGTTGCGCAGGGACTGCACGGCCAGGTGCAGGGCGACGAGCGACGACGAGCACGCGGTGTCGACGGTCAGTGCGGGGCCTTCGAGGCCCAGGGAGTACGAGACGCGGCCGGAGATGACGCTGATGAAGGAGCCGGTGCCGGTGTAGCCCTCGACGCCTTCGGGCACCTGCTGCATGTTGGTGAGGTAGCCGGTCCCCGCGGCGCCGACGAACACGCCGGTCTTGGTGCCCTTGAGCGAGCTGGGGTCGATACCGGCGCGCTCCAGCACCTCCCACGACGACTCCAGGACGAGCCGCTGCTGCGGGTCCATGCCCAGGGCCTCACGCGGCGAGACGCCGAACAGCTCGGCGTCGAAGTCCCCTGCCCCGTCGAGGAATCCGCCCTTGAGGAGGTACGTCTTGCCGGGCGCGTCGGGGTCCGCGTCGTAAAGGGCCTCGGTGTCCCAGCCTCGGTCGGACGGGAAGTCGGCGATGGCGTCGCCGCCGGTGTCGAGCAGCCGCCAGAAGTCCTCGGGTGTGCCGACGTGACCGGGGAACCGGCAGGCCATGCCGACGATCGCGATCGGCTCGCTCTCCCGGTCCTTGACCTCCTGCAACTCCTGCCGGGTCTGGTGCAGGTCGGCCGCGACGCGCTTCAGGTAGTCGACCAGCTTGTCGTCGTTCGTCATCCGAGGCGTTCCTCCTCCGAGCGGTTACGGGATGTCCTGCGTCGTGTGGCCCGCCCGGCGCTCGTGCCGCCGCGCCGGGCGAGGCCGCTCAGGAGATCCCGAGCTCGTTGTTGATGAAATCCAGCACCTCGTCGGCGGATGCCGACTTCAGCCGGTCGGCGGCACCGGTCTCGCGTGTGCCTGAGCCGGTCTCGGTGCCGGAGTCGCGCCAGAAAGCGAGCAGTGTCTCCAGTCGGCGGCCGACCGCGGCGCGCTGGTCAGCGTCCACCTCCTCGGCCGCGACGGTGGCGAGCTGGGTCTCCAACGCTGCCAGTTCGGCCAGGAGTTCATCGGCACCTGGCGGTTGTTCGTCGGGCAGCAGCGTGCCGAGCAGGTGCGCGGCGAGCGCGTCGGGGGTGGGGTGGTCGAAGACCACGGTGGCCGCGAGCCGCTGTCCCGTGGCGGTGCCGAGGCGGTTGCGCAGTTCGACTCCGGTGAGCGAGTCGAAGCCCAGCTCCTTGAACGCGCGCGCCGGATCGACGGCGGCCGGCGATCCGTGGCCGAGCACCGCCGCGACGTTGGTGCGCACCATGTCGACGAGTACGGCGCTGCGCTCGGCGGCTCCGAGCGCGGCGAGGCGCGCGGCCAGGTCCGCGCCGCCCGAACGCTCCGCAGGGACAGCGGCTTTGGCGGTACGGCGCTGCGGGGTACGGCTCGTCAGGCCGCGCGCGAGCGCGCGGAAGGCTTCTCCCGCGGTCTGCTCCGCCGCCGCCTCGGGCGCGAGGCGGGCCGTGACGGCGAGCGGCGTGTCCCAGTTCACGGCCGCGTCGAACAGGCCAATTCCCTGCTCGACGCTCATCGGCACCACACCAGAACGGGCCAGACGTGCCCGGTCGACCTCATCGAGCGAACCGGTCAACTCCGAGTCGGTGGCCCAGTGTCCCCATGCCATCGACACAGCCGCAGCGCCACTCGTACGGCGCACACCGGCCAGAGCGTCCAGGAACGTGTTCGCCGCCGCGTAATTGCCCTGCCCCGCCGTGCCCACCACGCCCGCGAGCGACGAGAACAGCACGAACAACGACAGGTCCAGGTCCCGGGTCAGCTCATGCAGATGCCACGCCGCATCCACCTTCGCACCCAGCACCGCGCGCACCCGGCCTTCGTCCAGACCACCGATCAGCGCGTCGTCCAGCGCGCCCGCGCAGTGCACCACACCACCCAACGGCCGGTCCCCGCCGAAGCGCGCGAGCAGCCCGGCCACCTCGTCCCGGACCGCGGCATCACACGCCACGACCTCGACCCGCGCACCGGCCGCCTCCAACTCCGCCACCAACTCGGCCGCTCCGGGAGCGTCCTCGCCCCGTCGGCTGGCCAGCACCAGATCCCGGACCCCGTACGAGGCCACCAGATGCCGGGCCACCAGCCCGCCCAGCAGACCC
Organism: Streptomyces sp. NPDC003300; assembly: GCF_040610915.1. Lineage (NCBI taxonomy): Bacteria > Bacillati > Actinomycetota > Actinomycetes > Kitasatosporales > Streptomycetaceae > Streptomyces > Streptomyces sp. NPDC003300. The sequence continues at coordinate 153,414 of NZ_JBEXNE010000001.1, forward strand.
GTACCACCCGTGATCACCACCGCACTCGCGGCATCCACCGCACGCGGAAGACGCAGCACGACCTTGCCGACATGCCGCGCCTGCGACATGAACCGCAACGCCTCACCCGCCCGCCGTACGTCCCACACCCGCACCGGCAACGGCTCCAGCACACCCTCCGCGAACAACCCCGCCAACTCCCGCAGGATCTCGCCGACTCGCTGCGGGTCCGCCTTCGCCAGGTCGTAGGCCCGGTAGGTCACACCGGGGTGCTCGGCGGCGACGGCCTCCGGGTCGCGGATGTCGGTCTTGCCCATCTCCAGGAACCGGCCACCACGCGGCAGCAACCGCAACGACGCGTCCACGAACTCCCGCGCCAGGCAGTCCAGTACGACGTCGACTCCGTCGCCCCCGGTGGCGGTCATGAAGGCGTCCTCGAAGGCCAGAGTCCGGGAGGACGCGATGTGCTCCGCGTCAAAGCCCATGTCCCGGAGGGTGTCCCACTTGCCCTCACTGGCGGTCCCGAAGACCTCGGCACCCCAGTGCCGGGCCAACTGCGTGGCCGCCATCCCCACACCACCGGTCGCCGCGTGAATCAACACCCGTTGCCCGGACCGCAGTTCGCCGAGGTCGGCGAGACCGATCCACGCCGTGAGGAACACTGCGGGGACGGCGGCGGCCTGCTCGAAGCTCCAGCCCTCCGGCACCCGCACGACCAAGCGCTCGTCCACCACCGCCAACGGCCCGAACGACTCCGGCAGCAGACCCATCACCCGGTCACCCACCACGACACCCGCGACACCGGGCCCGACCTCGACCACGACACCCGCACCCTCGCAGCCGAGCGACTCCTCAGTGCCGACCATGCCCAGACTGACCACGACGTCACGGAAGTTGACACCGGCCGCGCGGATACCGACCCGGATCTGGCCGGGGGCGAGCGGCGCGTCGGCAGCGGGGTGGGGGGCCAGGACGAGCCCGTCGAGCGTCCCTTCGGAGGCGACCAGTCGCCACGCGCCCTCGGCGGGCGGCACCAAACCCCCGCCACCGGCAGGCGCCCGCACCAGCCTCGGCACCAGCACCTCACCACCACGCACCGCCACCTGCGGCTCACCCGCCGCCGACGCGACACCGAGCACCGCACCGAGATCCGCGGCCGTCTCCACGTCGTGGTCGGTGTCGACCAGCAGCAGGCGCCCGGGGTTCTCGGCGAGCGCGCTGCGCACCAGGCCCCACACCGGAGCGTGGACCAGATCGGCGACAGGCTCACCGCTGTGAGTGGACACCGCGCCACGGGTGACGAGAACCAACCGCGAACCAGCGAACCGCTCCTCGGCCAGCCACTCCTGGACCAGACCCAGCACGCCGGTTACTGCGTCCGCCACCGCACCCGGCACGCCATCGGAGACTGAGACCGGGGGCAGGACCACGCCGACCAGCGGCGGAACCGGCTCTGAGGCGGCGGCCAGGGCCGCGAGGCCCGCTGCCCCCGGCACGAGGAAGCAGTCGGCCGTCGCCGCGTCGGCCTCCGTAGGCGTCGCGCGGACCCAGTCCACCCGGAACAGGCCGTCGACCGGGTCCGCGCCGGTACCTCGGAGCTGGTCGCCCGACACCGCGCGCAGCACGAGGGACGTCACCGAAAGGACCAGGGCGCCTGCGGTGTCGGTCACCGTCACTGACACCGTGTCAGGTCCCGAGGCCCGCAGCCGTACGCGTACGGAGGTCGCGCCGACCGCGCCCAGCACGACATCGGACCAGACGAACGGCAGCCGGACCGGCGAGCCGTGAGGGTGCTCCAGCAGTACGGCCTGGATTGCGGCGTCGAGCAGGGCGGGATGGATGCCGAACCGGGCCGCGTCCTTGGTTGCGGCCTCCGGCAACGCCACTTCCGCGTACAGCTCGTCGCCGTCGCGCCATGCGGCCCGCAGGCCCTGGAAGGCAGGGCCGTAGCCGTAACCGGCCGCCGCAGCCCGCTCGTAGAAGCCGTCGACCGGCACCGGCTCGGCGCCCGGCGGCGGCCACGCCGTGAGCGTGTCCGGGGTGTCAGGGCTGCCGTCGAGCAGCGTGCCGGCGGCGTTGCGCGTCCAGGGCCGGTCGCCCGGCGCGGCGCTCTCCGTGCGGGAGTGGATGCCGAGTTCGCGCCGCCCGTCCGCGTCGGGCGCGCCGACGGAGACCTGCACCTGTACGCCGCCGCCCTCCGGCACCACCAACGGCACCTGGAGCGTCAGCTCCTCGACCCGCCCGGCCCCGACCTCGTCCGCCGCGCGCAACGCCCATTCGGCCAGGGCCGCGCCCGGCACCAGCACGGTCCCCTCCACCCGGTGATCGCCCAGCCACGCGTGCGACGCCAGCGACAACCGGCCCGTGAACACGACCTGATCCGAATCCGCCAGGCGCACCACCGCACCCAACAGCGGGTGATCGACGGCCTCCTGCCCGAGCCCGCTGGGATCGCCACTGCGGCCGCCCTCACCGGTCAGCCAGTAGCGCTCGTGCTGGAAGGCGTACGTGGGCAGGTCGACGTGGTGGGCGGGGGTTCCGGCGAAGACGGACCGCCAGTCGACGGGCAGGCCGCGTACCCAACCCTCCGCGAGGGAGGTCAGGAAGCGTTCCTGGCCGCCCTCGTCACGGCGGAGGGTGCCCAGGGCGACGGCGTCGGAGCCCGCGTCCTCGAACGTCTCGGCCAGACCGACAGCCAGGACCGGGTGCGGGCTGGACTCCACGAAGTACGTGAAACCGTCCGCCAGTAGGGCCCGGACGGTCTCGTCGAAGCGGACTTCCTGGCGGAGGTTGGTCACCCAGTAATCGGCGTCCAGCGTGCTCGTATCGATACGGCCGCCGGTCACCGTCGAGTAGAACGGCACCTGCGACGACTGCGGCTCGATGCCGGACAGGGCCTGGACGACCTCGTCCCGGATCGCGTCCACCTGCACCGAGTGCGACGCGTAGTCCACATCGATACGACGGGCCCGTACGCCCTCGGCCTCACACGCCGTCAGCAGCTCAGCGAGCGCTTGAGGTTCACCCGAAACCACGGTGGACGAAGGCCCGTTCACCGAGGCAACGGAAATACGGCCGTCCCAGCGCGCGATCCGCTCCCGTACGTCCTGCGCGGGCAGCGCGACCGACACCATCCCGCCTCGGCCCGACAAGGTCCCGCGAATCGCCTTCGCCCGCAGAGCCACTACGCGCGCCGCATCCTCCACCGACAACGCACCCGCCACACACGCCGCCGCGATCTCACCCTGACTGTGACCGATCACCGCACCCGGCTCAACGCCCACCGACCGCCACACCGCAGCCAGCGACACCATCACCGCCCACAACGCCCCCTGAACCACCACCACGTCATTTAGGACGCCCTCGCGAATCGCCTCCACCACCGACAACCCCACATAAGGACGCAGCGCCGCGTCGCACTCCGCCAACCGCGCCCCGAATACCGGCGAGGAGTCCAACAACCCCAACGCCATGCCCGCCCACTGCGACCCCTGTCCCGGGAACACGAACGCCACCCGGCCGGGGTCCCGCACCGTCGCGCCTGACACCACGCGGGCGGCCGGGGTGTCGTCGGCCAGGGCGCCGAGCCCCGAGACGGCCTCGGCGATGTCGGGGGCCAGCACCACGCTCCGTTGCTCCAGGGCGGTGCGGGACGTCGCGAGGGAGAGGCCGACGTCCGCCGGGGAGTTCTCCGCGCCGCCCGCCTCGACGAAGGACGCCAGGCGTCCGGCCTGGCCGCGCAGCGCGTCCGCCGACCGCGCGGACACCACCCACGGCACCACCGTCAGCGACCCCAACGGGCCTGCCTCCGGCGCGACGTCGGGCTCGGAGGTCCGCGACGGCTCGGCCTCTTCCAGGATCACGTGCGCGTTCGTCCCGCTGATGCCGAACGACGAGACGGCGGCCCGGCGCGGGCGGTCGCCCCGGGACCAGTCCTGGGAGTCGGTCAGCAACTCGACGGCGCCGCTCGTCCAGTCGACGTGCGGCGTCGGCTCATCCACGTGGAGCGTGCGCGGCAGCACACCGTGGCGCATCGCCTCGACCATCTTGATGACGCCCGCGACCCCGGCGGCGGCCTGCGTGTGGCCGATGTTCGACTTCACCGAGCCTAGCCACAGGGGCACTTCACCGGCCCGCTCCTGCCCGTACGTCGCGAGCAGCGCCTGCGCCTCGATCGGGTCGCCCAGTGCCGTGCCGGTCCCGTGCGCCTCGACGGCGTCGATATCGGCGGCCGTCAGACCGGCACTGTCCAACGCGGCCCGGATCACCCGCTCCTGCGACGGACCGTTGGGCGCGGTCAGCCCGTTCGACGCGCCGTCCTGGTTCACCGCGGAGCCCCGCATCACCGCCAGCACCCGGTGGCCGTTGCGCCGCGCGTCCGACAGCCGCTCCAGCAGCAGGACACCGACACCTTCGCCCCACCCGGCGCCGTCCGCCGCCGCCGAGAACGCCTTGCTGCGGCCGTCGGGCGCCATGCCCCGCTGGCGGCTGAACTCCACGAAGACCCACGGGGTCGCCATGACCGTGACGCCTCCGGCCAGGGCGAGCGAGCACTCCCCCGACCGCAGGGCCTGCGCCGCCAGGTGCATCGCGACCAGCGACGACGAGCACGCCGTGTCCACCGTCATCGCCGGACCCTCGAACCCGAAGGTGTACGAGACCCGGCCGGAGGCGACGCTGCCCTGCGTGCTGGTGACGGCGTAGCCCTCCAGTTCTTCGGGGCGGTCGCCGGTGGAGCCGTAGTCGTGGTGCATGACTCCGGTGAAGACGCCCGTCGAACTGCCCTTCAGCGAACCGGGATCAATACCCGCCCGCTCCAGCACCTCCCACGACGCCTCCAGCAGCAACCGCTGCTGCGGATCCATCGACAACGCCTCACGCGGAGACACCCCGAAGAACCCCGCATCAAACTCCCCCGCCCCATAGAGGAACCCGCCCTCACGCGCATAACTCCGCCCCGCCACACCAGGATTCGGATCAAACAACCCCTCAACATCCCACCCCCGGTCCACCGGGAACCCCGACACCGCATCCCCACCCGAAGCAACCAGCGACCACAACTCCTCAGGCGAACCCACCCCACCCGGATACCGACACGCCATCCCCACAATCACCACCGGATCGGTGTCACTGTCCGGAGCGGACGCCCGGACTGCCGCGTCGGCCGGGGCCGTTGCCGCCGGCTGGCCCGGCCGGTCGGCGCCCAGCACGAGGGTGCGGAGGAAGCCGGTGAGTGCCTGGGGCGTCGGGTAGTCGAAGACGAGGGTGGCGGGGAGCCGGAGGCCGGTGGACGTGGCGAGGGCGTTGCGGAGTTGCAGGGCGGTCAGCGAGTCGAAGCCGAACTCCTTGAAACTGCGGCGCGCGGAAATCGTGTCCGGTGTCGGCAACGCGAGGACGGCTGCGGCCTGTTCACGGATCAGATCGAGCAGGAGCCGGTCCTGTTCCTGCGGGTCGAGGCCGGTGAGGCGCTGCCGCAGGTCGCTGGCGCTGTCGGCCGGTGCGGAAGCGGCGGCGGTGCGCCGTGCGCGGACCAGGCTGCGGAAGGCGGGCCGCAGGGAGCCGCGGGCGGCCTCGGTGCGCAGGGCGGACAGGTCGAGCGAGACGGGGACGAGGCAGGACGTGTCGGTGGCCGTGGCCGCGTCGAACAGGGCCAGGCCGAGGTCGGCGGCCAGCGGCCGGACGCCGGAGGCGCGCAGCCAGGCGAGGTCGCCGTCGTCCAAGTGGGCGCGCATGCTGCCGACTTCTTCCCACAGGCCCCAGGCGAGGGAGTGCGCGGGCAGGCCCTCGGCGCGGCGGCGCGCGGCGAGGGCGTCGAGGAAGGCGTTGGCGGCGGCGTAGTCGGCCTGGCCGGGGTTGCCGAAGGTCGCGGCGATGGAGGAGAACAGCACGAACAGCGACAGGTCCAAGTGCCGGGTCAGCTCGTGCAGATGGACCGCCGCGTCCACCTTCGGCGTGAGCACGCGGGACAGTTGGTCGTCGGTGAGGGACAGCACGAGTCCGTCGTCGAGCACACCGGCCGCGTGCACCAAGCCGGTCAGCGGCCGGTCGGAGGGAACGGAGTCCAGCAGGGCGGCCAGCGCCGTTCGGTCGGCCGCGTCGCAGGCGACGATGTCGACGGTCTCCGCGCCGTCGGCGCGGAGCCGGGCCCTGAGGTCGGCGGCGCCGTCCGTGTCGGGTCCGCGGCGGCTGGTCAGGACGAGGTGCCGGACGCCGTGTTCGGTGACCAGGTGACCGGCCAGCAGCGAGCCGAGGGCGCCGGTCCCGCCGGTGATCAGGACCGTGCCGTGCGGGTCGGCCTCGGCGGGGTGTGGGTCGCTCTGGGTGCCGGGCGTCTCGGACGCGGCGCCGGGGGTGGCGCGGACCAGCCGGGGCAGCCGTGTCTCGCCCGCGCGCAAGGCGATCTGCGCCTCGTCCCGCGCGACGGCGGTGGCGACGGCCGTGGCCAGTGCGTCCCGGGACGCCGGTGTGTCGTCCGTGTCGACCAGGACGAGGCGGCCGGGGTGCTCGGACTGGGCGCTGCGGATCAGGCCCCAGACGGGTGCCGTCGCCAGATCGGCGACGGCCTCGTCGGGTCCCGCCGCCACCGCCCCGCGCGTCAGCACGACCAGGCGCGACGTGCTCAGCCGCTCGTCGCCGAGCCAGGTCTTGAGCAGGGCCAGCGCCTCGGCGGTCGCTGCGTGGGCGCGGGCGGGCAGTGCCGCGTCGACCGGCGTACGGCCCGGCGTCCCGCCCTCGTGGGCCGCCGTCCCACTCCCGTCGCCGAGGACACCGTTCGCGCCGACAGGCTGGCCGCCGTCGTAACCCGAAGCCCCGCTCCCGTAACCGTCGCCGTCGCCCGGCGCACCCTTCGCGCCGCCCGGCTCCTCGTGCCCCCACCCGCCGAGCCGTACCAGTGCCGTCGGCGGCGCCTCGATGGCGCCCGCGTCGATGCGGGCGAGCAGCTCCGCGATGTCGGGCACGCCGTCGTCGCCCGTGCCGGGACCGACGGCCAGCCATTCGGCGGCGCGCTCCGCGGTCGCGGCGGGCTGCCAGTCGAGCCGGAAGAGCGCCTGGTCCGCGGGGGTGTTCGCGGGGCGCCCAGCGGGGCTCAGCTGCGCCTCGCCGACGGGCAGCAGGGTGAGCGCCTCGATGGACGCGACGGGCGCGCCGGTGGCGTCCGCGAGGGTCAGGGCGACGGTGTCCGGGCCGTCGGGAGTGACGCGGACGCGGACCGCCGAGGCGTGGACGGCGTGCAGGGCGAGCCCGCGCCAGGCGAACGGCAGCCGCAGGCCGTCCACATGGGCCAGGGAAATGTGCAACGCGGCGTCCAGCAGGGCGGGATGGACGCCGTACGATCCGGCGTCGGTGGCCTGCTCGTCGGCGAGGGTGACGTCGGCGTAGAGGTGCTGGCCCGACCGCCAGGCGGCGCGGACGCGGCGGAAGGCCGGACCGTAGCCGTAACCGGTCGCGTCCAGGTCCGCGTAGAACTCCTCGACGGGCACCGGCCGGGCGTCGGCCGGGGGCCAGGCGGTCAGGGGTTCGGGAGCGGCGGGCGCCTCGGAGGCGAGGACGCCCGCGGCGTGCCGGACCCAGGGGCCGGTGTCGACGCTTCCGGAGTCGTCGTGCGCGTCGGCGCGGTCGGGTCGTGAGTGGATTCGCAGTTCGCGGCGGCCGGTCGTGTCCGGTGCGCCGACGGTGAGCTGGAGGTGCACGCCGTCCTGGCCCGTGAGGACCAGCGGTGCTTCCAGGATGAGTTCCTCGACCTGGGCACATCCGGTCAATTCAGCGGCGTGCAGGGCCAGTTCGGCGAAGGCCGCGCCGGGCAGCAGCACCGTGTCGAGAGCGGCGTGGTCCGCCAGCCACGGATGGGTGCGCAGCGAGATCCGGCCCGTGAGCAACAGGGCGTCGGTGTCGGCGAGTTGTACGGCCGCGCCCAGCATCGGGTGCCCGGTGGCGGACAGGCCGAGGCCGTCCGTTCCCGCGCCCGCGCCCGCCGCCGACTCCAGCCAGTACCGCGCCCGTTGGAAGGCGTAGGTGGGCAGGTGGACGCGGCGCCCGTCGGTCGCGGGCAGCAGGCGGGTCCAGTCGACGCCGGGCAGGCCGCGGACCCAGCCTTCGGCGACGGAGGTGAGGAAGCGGTCGGCGCCGCCTTCGTCGCGGCGGAGCGTGCCGAGGGCGAGGGCGTCGGTCCCGGCGTACTCGAACGTCTCCTGCATGGCGGGGGTGAGTACGGGGTGGGCGCTGATCTCGACGAAGAACCGGAAGCCCTCGTCGAGGAGTGTGTGGACGGCGGTCTCGAAGTCGACCGGCCTGCGGGCGTTCTCGAACCAGTAGTCGGCGTCGAGCCCGTCTCCGTCGAGCGCGCCGCCGGTGACGGTCGAGTAGAACGGGACGTCGCCCGCGGCGGGCGTGACGTCGGCGAACATCTGCGTGATGCGGTCGCGCAGCGGGTCGACCTGGGCGCAGTGCGAGGCGACGGTGGAGCCGATGACGCGGGCCCTGATCCCCTCGTCCTTGCAGGCGGCGACGAATTCGGCGAGCGAGGTCTCGTCCCCGGCGACGGTCTGCGCGGTGGGTCCGTTGCGTCCGGCCGCGGTGAGGCGGCCGTCCCACGCGGCCAGCCGCTCTTCCAGCGCCCGCGCGCTCAGGGCGACCGAGGCGACGGCGCCGTTGCCGACGAGTTCCTCGCCGAAGAGCGCGCTGCGCAGGACGACGATGCGGACGGCGTCGGCGAGGGTGAGGGCGCCCGCGACGCAGGCCGCGGCGATCTCGCCCTGGCTGCTGCCGACGACGGCGGCCGGCTCGACGCCCGCGGCGCGCCACATCGCGGCCAGGGACACGTTGACGGCGAACAGCACCGGTTGGAGTACGTCGATCCGGTCGAGCGGCGGCGCGTCCGGGGCGGCGCGCAGCACAGCGGTGGCGGACCAGTCGACGTAGGCGGCCGCCTCCCGCTCGCACTCGGCGAAGCGGCGGGCGAACACCGGTGAGGTGTCGAGGAGTTCGGCGGCCATGCCGCGCCACTGGGAGCCCTGGCCGGGGAAGACGAACACGGTCCGGCCGCGCAGGTCGGCCGCGCCGACGACGGCGTGGGGGGTGGGCGCGCCGACGGCGACGGCGGTCAGCGCGTCACGGGTCCCGTCGGGGTCGGCGGCGAGCACGACGGACCGGTGTTCGAGTACGGCGCGGGCGGTGGCCAGGGCATGGCCGGTGGCGGCCCGGCCGTCACCCGTGCTCGCGGGGCCGTCTCCCCCGGCCTCGCCCGCCCAGTCGCGGATTCGGGCGGCCTGGGCGCGCAGCGCGGCTGCCGACTGTCCTGACACCGGCCACGGTGCGGGGGCGCCGGTGAGGATCGGGAGCACCCGCGGGTCCCCGGCCCCGCCCTCGGAAGCGGAAGCGGATACGGATGCCGAAGCGGATACGGACTCGGCCTCGACCTCGGCCTCGGACGCGCCGGGCGCGGCCGGAGCGCTTACGGGAGCCTCCGCCTCCTCCAGGATCAGGTGCGCGTTCGTGCCGCTGATGCCGAACGACGAGACGCCCGCGCGCCGCGGCCGGTCCCCGCGCTTCCACGCCACCGGTTCGGTGAGGAGCGTGACGGCGCCGGACCAGTCGACGTGCGGCGAGGGAACGTCCGCGTGCAGAGTGCGGGGCAGCTCCTCGTGGTGCAGGGCCTGCACGATCTTGATCACGCCCGCGATGCCCGCCGCGGCCTGGGTGTGCCCGATGTTGGACTTCACCGAGCCGAGCCGGAGCGGCCGGTCCTCGGGGCGGCTCCGCCCGTAGGTGGCCAGCAGCGCCTGCGCCTCGATCGGGTCGCCGAGCGTCGTGCCGGTGCCGTGCGCCTCGACCACGTCCACGTCGGCGGCGGCGACCCGCGCGTCGGCGAGCGCGTCACGGATCACCCGCTCCTGCGAGGGGCCGTGCGGCGCAGTCAGGCCGTTGCTCGCGCCGTCCTGGTTGGTGGCGGAGCCGCGGATCAGGGCCAGCACCTGGTGGCCGTTGCGGCGCGCGTCGGAGAGCCGCTCGACCACGAGGACGCCGACGCCCTCGGACCAGCCGGTGCCGTCCGCGGCGGCGGAGAACGCCTTGCAGCGGCCGTCGGGGGACAGCGCCCCCTGTCGGCTCAGCTCCACGAACATGCCGGGCGTGGACATGATCGTGACGCCGCCCGCGATCGCCATCGTGCACTCGCCCGACCGCAGCGACCGTACCGCCCAGTGCAGTGCGACCAGGGACGACGAGCAGGCCGTGTCCAGGGTGACGGCCGGGCCCTCGAGGCCCAGCGTGTAGGCCAGCCGTCCCGAGGCGACGCTGGTGAGGGTGCCGGTGAGCCGGTGGCCCTCGACGCCGTCCGCGCCGTACTGGAGCTGCGGCCCGTACTCCTGGAACATCGCGCCGAAGAAGACGCCGGTGCGGGTGCCGCGCAAGGACAGCGGGTCCATCCCGGCGCGCTCGACCGCCTCCCACGAGGTCTCCAGCAGCAGCCGCTGCTGCGGGTCCATGGCCAGGGCCTCGCGCGGTGAGATCCCGAACAGCCCGGCGTCGAAGTCCGGTGCGCCGTCGAGGAATCCGCCGTGCCGGACGTAGCTGGTGGCCGCGCGCCGCGCCTGCGGGTCGTAGAGGCGCTCGATGTCCCAGCCGCGGTTGTCGGGGAAGTCGCCGATGACGTCCCGGCCGTCCGCGACGACGTCCCACAGCGCCTCGGGCGAGTCGACGCCGCCGGGCAGTCGGCAGGCCATGGCGACGATGGCGATCGGGGAGTCGTCGGCGTCCGGGTGGTCAGCGGGGGGCGCCGCGGTGTCGTTCGCCGCGGGTCCCGCGTCGAGCAGGGCGGCGCGCAGGTGGCGGGCGAGCGCGGACGGCGTGGGCTGGTCGAAGAGAACGGTGGCGGGCATCGCCACCTCGGCCTGCTCGGCGATGCGGTTGCGGAGCTGGACCGACAGGTGCGAGTCGAACCCGAGGTTCTTGAAGGTCTGTTCGGGGTCGAGCGCGTCCGGCGACGGCTGTCCCGCGACCGCCGCCGCGTGCGCCAGAACGAAGCGCAGCAGCGTCGAATCCCGCTCGGCCGGGCGCAGCGCGGCCAGTCGGGCGGCGAACGACGAGGCGGCGGCGGCCGGTTCGGCGCCGGAGTCCCGGTCCCCGTCGTGCTCGGCGTCCCGGACGGTGCGCCGGGCCGGTACGGCGGCGGTTCCCGCGCGTCGGCGACGGCGGCCGGTCGCGGTGTCCAGCCAGTGGCGGCGGCGCTGGAACGCGTAGGTGGGAAGGGCCACTTGGGCCGGGGGCGTGTCGGCGAACACGGCCTGCCAGTCGACCGGCAGGCCGCGTACCCAGCCCTCGGCCAGCGAGGTCAGGAAGCGTTCCTGGCCGCCCTGGTTCCTGCGCAGCGTGCCGAGCGCCACCGCGTCGAACCCGGCGTCCTCGAACGTCTCGGCCAGGCCCACCGCCAGCACGGGGTGCGCGCTGGCCTCCACGAAGTAGCCGAACCCGTCCGCCAGCAGCGCGCGTACGGTCTCGTCGAACCGCACCTGCCCGCGGAGGTTGGCGAGCCAGTACGCGGCGTCCAGCTCCCGGGTGTCGAGCCGGCCGCCGGTGACCGTGGAGTAGAAGAGCACGTCGGACGCCACCGGGGTGATGCCGGCCAGGGCGTCCAGCACCTCCTCCCGGATCGCGTCGACCTGGACCGAGTGCGACGCGTAGTCGATGTCGACGCGCCGGGCGCGGATGCCCTCGGCGTCGCAGACGGCGCGCAGTTCGGCGAGCGCGTCCAGCTCGCCCGACACCACGGTGGAAGAAGGCCCGTTGACCGATCCGACGCACAGCCGGTCGCCCCAGCGGGTGAGGCGTTCGAGGACGGAACCGACGGGCAGCCCGACCGAGAGCATCCCTCCGCGGCCCGACAGCGACGCGCCGATCACCTTCGCCCGCAGCGCGACCGTCTTCGCCCCGTCCTCGACGGACAGCGCGCCCGCGACGCAGGCGGCGGCGATCTCGCCCTGGCTGTGCCCGATGACGGCGCCGGGCTCGACACCGGCGGCGCGCCACACCTCGGCCAGCGACACCATCACCGCCCACAGCGCCGACTGGACGACGACCACGTCGTCCAGGGCGCCCTCCCGGATCGCCTCGACCACCGAGCTGCTGAGATACGGGGCCAGCGCCGTGTCGCACTCCCCCATCCGGGACGCGAACACCGGTGAGGTGGCGAGCAGTTCCATCGCCATGCCCGCCCACTGCGAGCCCTGGCCCGGGAACACCAGGGCCACCCGGCTGCCTCCGGCGCGCACCGCGCCGCTCACGAGACCGGCCGCGGGCATGCCGGTGGCGAGCATGTCGACGGCGCTACGGGCGTCCGCGGGTCCGGCCGCGAGGACGACAGCGCGGTGCTCGAACGCCGCCCGGGAGAGGGCGAGGGCCCGGCCTACCGGGCGCAGGCTCGACGGGCCGCCGCCGTCGGCGGAGTCGGAGCCGGAGTCGGAGCCGGCATGAGCATCGGCATCGACATCGGCATCGGCGGATTCGGCGACGGCCAGCAGGCGTTCGGCCTGGCCTCGCAGCGCGGCGGCGGACCGCGCGGACACCGGCCAGGGCACGAGGTCGAGTTCACCGAGCGGTGACCGGGGCGCGGGGGCGGCGCCCGGGAGCGCCGCGTCGGGGACGACGGAGGCCGAGGCCGCGGCCCATTCGCCCACCACCACATGGCAGTTGGTGCCTCCCATACCGAAGGAGGAGACACCGCCCAGCAGCGGCCGGTCGGCGTCGGGCCAGGCGGTCGCCCCGTCCCCGGTCTGCACCCGCAGGCGGAGGTCCGCCAGCGCGATCTCCGGGTTCGGGCGGCGGTAGTTGAGGCTCGGCGGGAGTGCCCGGTGCTGGACGCTGAGGATCAGCTTGAGCAGGCCGGTCACGCCCGCCGCGCCTTCCAGGTGGCCGACGTTGGTCTTGACCGAGCCGACGGCCAGCGGCGCTCGCGGGTCGCGGCCAGCGCCGAGCACCGTACCGAGCGCGCGGGCCTCGACCGGGTCGCCGACGCGGGTGCCGGTGCCGTGCAGTTCGACGTACTGCACCTCGTCCGGCGCGACCCCGGCCTGCCGGTAGGCGCTGCGCAGCAGGTCTTCCTGCGCCGCCTGGTGCGGGCTGGTGAGGCCGGGGCCGCCGCCGTCGTTGTTGACGGCGCTGCCGAGCAGCACGCAGCGGATCGGGTCGCCGTCGGCGACGGCGTCGCTCAGCCGCTTGAGGACCAGGACCGCGCCGCCCTCGCCGCGGACGTAGCCGTTGGCGCGCTCGTCGAAGGTGTAGCAGCGGCCGTCGGGAGAGAGCGCGCCGAAGGCGGTGATCCGCTCGGTGGTCTCCGGGACGAGGTTGAGGTTCACGCCACCGGCCAGGGCGACCGCCGACTCGCCGGAGCGCAGGCTCTCGCAGGCGAGGTGGACCGAGACCAGCGAGGAGGACTGCCCGGCGTCGACGGTCAGGCTCGGGCCGTTGAGGCCCAGCGCGTAGGAGATGCGGTTGGCGACGAGGCTGCGGTGCAGGCCGGTGAGGGTGTGGGCGGTGGCCGGTCCTGACCGGGCGCTGAGGGTCGCGTAGTCGTCGGCGATGACGCCGAGGAACACCCCGTAGGCGACGGGCTGTCGAGCCGTCTTCCCCGGGTGCTCCGCCGAGGCGGCCTCGGGGGTCCCGGTCCTGGAGGCGGGGTGCAGGGCGGCGAGGCCCGCGTCCTCCAGTGCCTCCCAGCCCAGTTCGAGCGCGAGTCGCTGCTGGGGGTCCATCTGGGCGGCCTCGCGGGGCGTGACGCCGAAGAACTCCGCGTCGAAGCCCTCGATCCGCTCGGCGTCCAGGAAGCCGCCGCGCTGCGGACCGGCCGCGCCCGGACCGCCCGGATCTCCCGGACCGCCCGGCCCGCCCGGACCGCCCTTCCCGATGTCCGAATCGATGTCCGAATCGACGTCCGGCTCGGCGTCCGCGTCGCCCTCCACGGGCCAACGAGGGGCGGCGAGTTCGGTCACGGCGTCCGCGCCGCCGCGCAGCAGGTCCCAGAACGCCGTCGGGTCGTCCGCTCCCGGCAGTCGGCAGGAGACCCCGATGACGGCGATGGGTTCGCCCGGCCCGGCGGGGTCGCCGCTGTGTCCGTTCAGCGAATTCCGGTCGGCATTTGTGTCCGCCACCAGTACGTCAGAGCTCCTTCGGAATCCCACGACCCGGGGGGTGATACAGGTCGCACGAAAACGCCAGACTTTCCACCGCCTCGGTGGAATGCGGAGTGCGCGTCCCGATCGCCTCGGAATTGTCGCCCTCCGCGCCGTCATCCGTGGTTGCGGACAGGACGGACGTGGACCGGTAATCGATCCCATCAGCGTTCAACTGGCCAGTCAACCGGGGTCATTGACCGCACGACCCCTGCCCCCGCGGGGGTACCCCCTAAAACACGGCCCCCACCCCCTATACCTATTCCGGGGTTTGAGCCACTGCCGCACGCTGTTACCGTCCACGGGCGATGAAATTCGGAATAATTCCTCATTCGCGGCGTGAAACAAGTGTCCGGCCACGGCCGCATCCGCACGCCGCGCGTCATACGCTGGGAGTCTCGCGTGACCGATTCCGCTGTGTCGCTGAGCCCGCCGTCGGCCGCCGACGGCGGCGCTGAACTGTTCGCGTGGCTGCGCCGCATGCGCGACGACCATCCGGTGTTCCGCGACGAGAACGGCAGTTGGCACGTCCTGCGGTACGCGGACGTGCAGCGGGTGCTGTCGGACCAGAAGGACTTCTCCTCCGACCCGACCCCGGTGTCACCGAAAGCGGCGGAGATCGCCCGCGGTGACCTGGCCCAGATCGACCCGCCCGAGCACCACCATCTGCGGCGCGGGATCAGCCGGGTGTTCACGCCCCGCACCGTGGCCGAACTGGAGCCGCGGATCGCCGAGATCGGCCGGGAACTGCTCGGCGCCACCGACGGCATGGACCGTTTCGACCTGGTGCGGCATCTGACCCATCCGCTGCCGGTGATCGTGATCGCCGAGCTGCTGGGCGTACCGGCCGAGGACCGGCCGATCTTCCGGCACTGGGCGGACCGCATCATCGCCGCCAAGATCGTCGGCATCGACCTGCCGGAGAACTACGAGCGCCTGCGGACCGCGATCGAGGAGATGGACTACTACCTCGACGGCATGCTGGAGGAGCGGCGGTCCCGTCCCGGTGACGACCTGCTCAGCAAGATGGCCACCAGCGAGGTGGACGGCGAGCCGCTGTCGTCGGAGGAGGCCGTCAACTTCGCCCGGCTGCTGCTGATCGCCGGGCACATCACCACGACGATGATGCTGAGCAGCGCGATCCTGTGCTTCGAGGAGCACCCGGAGGCAGCCGCCGCGCTGCGCGCCGACCGCTCGCTGATCCCGGCCGCGCTGGAGGAAGTGATGCGCTACCGGCCGCCGTTCACCATCACCGGCCGGTACACCACCCGGGACGTGCCGATCGGCGGTGTGGTCATCCCCGAGCGGTCGATCGTCATCCCGTGGCTGGCGTCGGCCAACCGCGACGAGCGGCAGTTCGAGGACCCGGACCGGTTCGACATCACCCGTACGCCCAACGCGCACGTCGCGTTCGGCAAGGGCATCCACTTCTGCATCGGTGCGCCGCTGGCCCGGCTGGAGGGGCGCGTGGCCCTCAATCTCCTCCTCGACCACTACCAGGACGTGCGGCTCGACCGCAGCGAGCCGCTGGAGTTCTACGACCGGAACTTCTTCGGTGTGAAGTCGCTGCCGGTGTCGGTCGTCCACACGTGACCGCCGTGGCCTCCCCTTCAGGTCCCGACGGCCCTCGCCCTGCGCCCGGCCGTCCGAACGCCTTCCCGACCGCTCTCCCGACCGCCCGTCCCACGCCTCTCCCGACTTCTCGTCCCGCCCCGTCCCCGACCGCCCGTCCCACCGCCCTCCCGACCATCGGAGCAGCCACGATGACCGACGAGAAACGGGCCAAGTGGCTCATTCTCGAACACTGTCGGATGATCAACGACGGCAATGTGGAGGGCCTGCTCCAGCTCTACGCCGAGGACTGCACCTTCGAGGACCCGGTGGGCAACGGCGAGCAGCACGGCCTGCACGCGCTCAGCCAGCGCGCCGCCGCCGCCGTCTTCTCCGGCGCTTTCGAGGACGCGGCCATGCCGGTGGCGTCCAAGGACGGCCAGTGGGCGTCGGTGCCGATGGTCTCGACCTTCAACTACCTGCCGCTGGCGGGTCCCGCGATGACCGAGTCGGGCCTGCTGCCGCCGATCCCGCCCAAGGACGCGGAGGAGAAGATGATCCGGGTGAACATCGTGATGACGATCCACGTCAACGAAGTCGGCCTGGTCGACCGGATGATGGCGCTGTACGGCAGCTCCGACGTCACCCTCATCGACCGGAAGTGACGGACCGCTGACCGCCCCCGGCCGGGCGGAGCGACACGGCGGCGCGCACCCACATGGGGTGCGCGCCGCCGCCGTTGTCAGCCCACCGGGGTACGGAACCGGTTGATCTCCGGCAGGTGCCGTTCACGTGTCTCGGGGTCGGTCACGCCGAGCCCCTCCTGGGGCGCCAGGCACAGCACGCCCACCTTCCCGCTGTGCTCGTTGCGGTGGACGGCGCGGGTCGCCTCCCCGGTGGCCTCCAGCGGGTAGACCGTGGACAGCGTCGGGTGCACCATCGCCTTGGTGATGAGGCGGTTGGCCTCCCACGCCTCGCGGTAGTTGGCGAAGTGCGAGCCGACGATCCGCTTCAGCGACATCCACAGGTACCGGTTGTCGTACTCGTGCCGGAATCCGGAGGTGGACGCGCACGTGACGACGGTGCCGCCGCGGCGGGTGACGAAGACACTGGCGCCGAAGGTCTCCCGGCCGGGGTGCTCCAGCACGATGTCCGGGTCCTCGCCGCCGGTCAACTCCCGTATCCGGCCGCCGAACCGCTTCCACTCGCGCGGGTCGGGCGTCTGCGGGTCCTTCCAGAACCGGTAGCCCTCCGCGGCCCGGTCGATGACCAGCTCCGCGCCCATGGCCCGCACCAGCTCGGCCTTGCGCGGGTCGGAGACCACGCACACCGGCACCGCCCCGCCGTTCAGGGCCAGTTGGGTGGCGTACGAGCCGAGGCCGCCGCCCGCGCCCCAGATCAGGACCACGTCGCCCTGCTTGAGCGAGGCGCCGTTGCGCGAGACGAGCTGGCGGTAGGCCGTGGAGTTGACCAGCCCGGACGACGCGGCCTCCTCCCACGTCAGGTGCGCGGGTTTGGGCATCAACTGGTTGGACTTGACGAGCGTCAGCTCCGCGAGGCCGCCGAAGTTCGTCTCGAAACCCCAGATCCGCTGCTCGGGGTCGAGCATCGTGTCGTCGTGCCCGTCGGCGGACTCCAGCTCCACGCTCAGGCAGTGCGCGACCACCCGGTCACCCGGCTTCCAGTTGCGCACGCCGGGCCCCGTGCGCAGGACCACCCCGGCGACGTCGGAGCCGAGGACGTGGTACGGCTGCGCGTGGCGCGCCGCCTCGGGGCTGCTGCGCGCGTACCGGTCGAGGAAGGTGAACGTGGGCAGCGGTTCGAAGATCGCGCTCCAGACCGTGTTGTAGTTGATCGCGCTGGCCATCACGGCGATCAGCACCTCACCGGGGCCGGGTTCCGGGGTGGCGACGTCGATGGTGTGCAGGGACTTGGCGGGGTCCTTCTCGCGGGTCTCCAGCCCCTCGAACATGTCGGTCTCCTCGCGGAGCACGGCCGCGCCGCGGTAGCTCTCCGGCACCGGGAGCGCGAGGAAGTCCTCGGCTCCGGCACCCGCGCGCACGGCGTCGATGATCTGCTGCATGAGCGGTCCTCCCGTTGTGACCCGGCGGTCAGGCGATCTCGTTGGTCGGCATGTGCACTTCCAGCGGGAGTTGGTGCCGCCTGGTGATGTTGAGCTTGCGGTAGACCCGGGTCAGGTGCTGCTCGACGGTGCTGATCGTCACGAACAGCTTCGCCGAGATCTCCCGGTTGGTGTATCCGCAGGCCGCCAGGGCCGCGACCCGCTTCTCGGAATCGCTGAGCTTCGCCTCGGCCTCCGCGCCCAGCGCGTCGGCGGCGACCGGTTCGGCGAGCGCGGCGGCGGCCGGGGCGAGGTCCTGGGCCCGCTCCCGCTCGCCCTCCCGCAGCCGCTGCCCGGACTCCGCGCACAGCGGTTCCGCGCCGCACTCGCGGGCCAGGTGCAGGGCCCGGCGGGTGACGGCGATCGACCGTGTGGTCTCTCCCAGTTCGCGGTACGTCTCGCCCAGCACGCCCACGGTGCGGGCCAGTTCGAGCCGGTCGCCCGACCGGTGCAGGTCCTCGACCGCCCGGGCCAGCAGCGACGGCCGGAGCTTGAGGTCGACGCTCTGCGCGCGCAGCCGCAGCGTGACGCCGCGCACCCGCGGGTGCACCGC
The DNA here is from genome assembly GCF_040610915.1 of Streptomyces sp. NPDC003300. Taxonomy (NCBI): domain Bacteria; kingdom Bacillati; phylum Actinomycetota; class Actinomycetes; order Kitasatosporales; family Streptomycetaceae; genus Streptomyces; species Streptomyces sp. NPDC003300. The sequence continues at coordinate 171,781 of NZ_JBEXNE010000001.1, forward strand.
GTCCGGCATCCGCAGCTGGTCCACGATCAACCGCTCGGCGCGGTCGGGCTGTTCGAGACGGCACAGCGCCTGCGCGGCGTCGGTGCGCCAGGGCAGCAGCACCGGTCGGTCGACGCCCCAGCGGACGGCGAAGCGGCCCGCGGTCTTGAAGTCGGTGAGCGCGGCCTCGGGTTGGCCGGTGGCCAGGTAGAAGTGGCCGCGTGCCCGCAGGTATCCGAGACCGTAGACGCTCTTGAGCAGGGCGTCGGGAATCGGCTGGTTGAGCCGCCGGGCCGCGGCCGTGTAGTCGCCCGCGGCCGTGTGCGTGAGGATCAGTACGGCCAGCGGACCGCCGACGAAGAAGCTCCCGTTGTGGGCGGAGACGCTGTTCAGCGACTCCTGCGCGTACTGCGCGGCGGCCTCCAGCCGTCCTCCGCGCAGCGCGATGTCGGCCCGCAGGCCGGCGAACACCGCCCGCCAGCCCGGCGCCCGCCGCCGGTCGGCCTCCTCCTGGAATCTGCGGCAGGCGTCGTCGGCGGCTTCGAGCCGGTCGCCGAAGTACAGCGACACCACGGCGTTGACGATCGGCGTCAGCGTCACGTCCATCAGCGGGGACACCCGCAGGAAGCGTTCGGCCGAGGTCTCCACGCCGGTGTCGGGCGACAGGACCGGGCAGCGCAGCGATCCGTCGGGGGACGGATGCGCCACCGCGTCCGCGGATATCGGGTGGTCCTGCAACCCGGGGTCGCCGCCCTCGCCGCACCACTGCCCGGCCAGAGGCGTCAGTTGACCGAGCGCCGCCTGCGCCGCGCCCCACTGGCCGGACGACGCCCTCGCCTTGAGGCCGCCGAGGATGGCGCGGGCCTCCTCGAAGCGGCCGTGGCTGATCAGCAGGTCGGCGAGACCGGCGGCGGTGTGGGCGGGCAGCCGGGTGGTGGCCGCGGAGGCGACCAGTTCCGGCAGGTGCCTGGCCTCGGCCGCGGCGGGGTTGATCCGCCACAGCACGGCGGCCAGCCGCAGCCTGATGTCCGTACGCACCCGCTCGTCGTCGCACCCGGCGCAGGCCAGCTCCAGGTAGTCGATGGCGAGCGGGGCGTCGTCCTCGTGCAGCGCGGCCTCCGCGGCCTCCCGCAGTACGGCCGCTCCCCAGGAGCCGGGCACCTCGCCCCCCGCGAGCAGGTGCGCGGCCACCGCCGAGGGGCGGGCGCCCTGGTCCCTGAGCAGACCGGCGACCTCGCGGTGCAACCGACCGCTCTCGGCCGCGTCCAGGCTGTCGCGGACCACGGACCGCGCCACCGGGTCGCGGAAGCGCGGGCCGTCCACGATGCCCGCGGACTCCAGTGCCTGCAACGCCTCGTCGACGCTCCAGGAGGTGGCCTCGGAGACGCGCCCGACGGACTCGGTGTCGGCCGCCTCGCCCAGCACCGCGACGGCGGCGGCCACCTCCCAGGTGTCCTCGCCTCCGCGGCGCAGGCAGGTCAGCAGCGCCTGTCCGAACAGCTCCCCGGCGAGCGGCGGGGCGATGCCCGGCGGCCAGTGGGCCACCGCGCGGTGGCAGTCCTCGAGACACGCGCGCAGCAGCAGCGGATTGCCGCCGGTCAGCCGGTACAGCTCCGCGGCGTTGACCGCTCCGGCGGGCAGATCGGTATACGCGGCCAGGATCTGGGCCACGCCGTCCTGGTCCAGGGGCAGCAGCCGCAGCCGGTGCACCTCGGGCTGACGCAGCAGCTCGACGGCGAACTGCGGGTCCCGCGGTCCGCCGTGCAGCGGCTGGGTGAGCACCATCAGGACACGTCCGCGCCGGGTCAGCCGGGCGAGCTGGAGCAGACACCGCAGCGACTCGGCGTCGACGTGCTGGAGGTCGTCGACTGCGATGACCACCGGTGCCTGCTCGGCCATGTCCTTCACGGCCGCGGCGAGTTGCCGGGCGAACCGGCCGGTTCCCAGGTCGGTGGCCCCGTCGGGCGGTACCGGTGGCGCGGTCGACGGCGGCACGCCGTCCATCAGTTGGGAGACGGCGCCCAGGGGTGTGCCGGCCTCGGCGGGCGACCCCGCCGCGCACAGCAGGGTGACCCCGGACCTGGTCGCCTCGTCGATGACCCATTCCAGGGTCTGGCTCTTGCCGCAGGCGATCGCGCCCTCGACCAGAACCGTTCTCCCGCTGCCGGACATGACATCCCGCAAGGAATTGCTCAAAAACTCTAACTGCGCTTCACGCTGAATAAATTCCACGACAGTGAACAGCCCCCGTTCAAACCGTTCAATTCGCATTACCCAAAAGACACCGGGAACGCAACAAAGCGCCTGCGGGTGTGAACCCCGTGGCACAGATGATCCTCATCTATCCCAAACAGCCAACTCCCACCGTATCCGAAAGCCGAATCGACTCTATCGCGGCTTTCCGAAGATCGGGCAACCCCGGCGCGTTAAGGAAGCGGAAGAAGTCGGCCATCTCCGACTCGGCCGCATCCGGGTCGGCCACGGCCGGCCCGGTCACCGCCAACCCGGTCACCGCCGGATCGGTCACACCGGCACGCCGAGCCGGTCGCGTAACCCGGCGATCACCGCCGGCCCCTCGGCCACCAGGTAGAAGTGGCCGCCGGGGAAGACCTCGATGTCGAACGGGCCCGCGGTGTGCCCCGCCCACGCCTCCGCTTCCGCGATCTCCACCTGCGGGTCGCGGTCGCCGACGAACGCGGTGACCGGGCAGTTCAGCGGCGGTGCCGGGCGCGGCGCGTAGGTCTCGATGGCCCGGTAGTCACCGCGGACCGCGGGCATGATCATGCGCACGATCTCGTCGTCGGCGAGCAGATCGGCGTGGGTACCGGCGAGTCGGCGCAGTTCGGCGACGATGCCGGCGTCGTCCCGCCGGTGGACCGGATCGGGCAGCGGACGGTGGGCGGAGGGCGCGCGGCGTCCGGAGACGAAGAGCCGGGTCGGCTCCACCCCATGGTTCCGTTTCAGCCGCAGGGCCACTTCGTAGGCGACGACCGCGCCCATACTGTGGCCGAAGAACGCGGTCCTCCGGTCGACCATGGGGGCCAGCGCCTCGGCGGCCAGGTCGGCCAGGTCGTGCAGGTCCTGGACCGGTTGCTCGGTCCTGCGTTCCTGCCGTCCCGGATACTGCACCCCGATGACTTCGACATCCGGTTGCAGCGCGCTGGAAACGGGGAGGTAAAAACTTGCCGAGCCTCCGGCGTGCGGAAAACAGACGAGTCTGCGGGGTTCACTTCCGGGCGGAGCTGGGTGATAGCGGCTGAACCATGCCTCGCGGTTCACACACATCTCCAATTCGTACAAATCCGCCCAACGTGCCCAAGGAGTGCCATGCATGCGGTTTCGAAACTAGTTCGGCTCCGCACTCGCCAGTAACCCCTAATCCGGCGAGCGCCACCCCTATGAACGGAAAATGGCGAGGCAGGGGTGGCCGAAACCGGCAATCCGCGAGGACCGCTCGACCGGCTGCCCGACCGGCGGCCGTGGCGCGTCGGGCCCCGGCCGAATTTGCCGCGGGGGCGGAGGGCGGGACGGGGTAGGCGAGGGCCAGGCCGTGTCGGCAGGACACGCATGAGGTCTCGCGGAGGATCGATGGAAGCGAACACCGTTGACGGCGGCGCGAGTTGCCAGGTTCTGGTGGTCGGTGCGGGGCCCACCGGGCTGTTGGTCGCCGAGGAGCTGGTCCGGCGCGGTGTGCGGGTCCGGCTGATCGAGCGGTCCACCGAGGAGAACACGCAGAGCAGGGCGTTGGTGGTGGGAGCCCGCACCCTGGAGGTGCTCGACGACCTCGGGATCGCCGAGGAGGCGGTCGACCGCGGCCGGATCCTGCGCCGTATCGACGTCCATCCCGGCCCGGACGACGTCATCCCGCTCGAACTGGACGGCATCCGCTCGCCGTTCCCCTTCGCGCTCTCCCTCCCGCAGCCGGAGGTGGCGGATTTACTGGAGACGGCCGCGCGGCGGCAGGGCGCGGTCGCCGAGCGCGGCACCGAACTGACCACGTGCCGTCAGGACGCGGACGGCGTCACCGCGACCCTGCGGATGCCCGACGGCGCGGAGCGCACGGTTCGCGCCGACTGGCTGATCGCCTGCGACGGGGCGCACAGCACCGTACGGCGGACGGCCGGGATCGCCGGCGACCACCGGGATCTGCACCGCGCCTTCCTGCTCGCCGATGTCGCGGCCGACTGGGACCTTCCCCAGGACCGGCTGCATCCCTGGCTGGGCGGCCACGGCATCCTCGTCCTGCTTCCGCTCCCCAAGCCCGGCCACTGGCGTGTCATCGCCGATGTCCCGTCCGGCTCCGACGCGCCGGAACCGGACGAGGACATGCTCAACCGGCTGCTCGCCGAGCGCACCCCGCTCTGCGGCGCCGACGGCGGCAGCGCGATCTCCCGTGTGGACTGGCTGAGCGGTTTCGAGGTGCGCGAGTCACTGGCCGAGCACTACCGGCAGGGGCGGATCCTGCTGGCGGGGGACGCGGCGCACACCCACAGCCCGGTCGGCGGACAGGGCATGAACGTCGGCCTCCAGGACGCGCACAATCTGGCCTGGAAGCTCGCGCTGGTCGTGCAGGGGCGGGCGGGCGCGGGGCTGCTGGACTCCTATGAGCAGGAGCGCCGTCCGGTGGCGGACCGGGTGCTGCACGCCACGACCCGCGCCACGAAGGTGGCCACGACGCACGCCCCGGTCGCCCGTACGCTGCGAGCGCAGGCACTGCGGCTGATCAGCAGGACCCCTCCCGTACGGCATCGGCTGGCCCTCGGCGTCACCGAGCTCTTCGTCGACTACGAGCACAGCCCGCAGGTCGACCGCGCCCGCAGGTCCGGCGCGGGCGGCCCCGGCCCCGGCGACCTCTCCCCCGACGCGTTCGTCCACGACGGCACGGGCTTCACCACGCTGCGGCACCGGCTGCGCGGCAGCGAACACGCCCTGCTGGTGTTCCTCGGGTACGAGGACGACGAGCGGCGGATCGCGGAGGTGACGCGGGCGGGCCGCGAGGCGCTCGGGGACTTCGGCACCGTCGTCGCGGTGAGCCGGACCCGCGGGAAGGGCGACCCCGACCGGTCGCTGCTCGGCGACCGGCACGGCGCCTGCCACCAGGCGTTCGCGGCCACCGGCCCCGGCCTGTGCCTGCTCCGGCCCGACCGCTTCATCTCCCACCGCTCCCAGGGCTGGGACATGTCCGGAGTACGGGACCGGCTGGCCGCGCTCGCGCGCTGACCGGGAGCGACGGCGCATCCGCCGTCCGGGGCCGCGCGGCCCCGGACGGCGGGCGGGCGAGGTCCCGCGCACGCCGAGGAGACGCCCGTGTGACGATCCCCACTCGAACACCCGTTTCCCCGGTCCTCCTCCGGGCACGCGCATACGTGACCCAAGAGGTGACTTCGTTGGACATATTCGATGACGAGACCGGCTCGCCGCCCACCGGCGCACTGCCGATCGCGGACTACAAACATCTGCCCAAGCTCACGATCGAGGGGATCGTCCCCTCACTCCAGCGCGAAGAACTGGAAACGGTGCTGCGCTACGAGAACAGCCACCGCAACCGCACGCCGCTGATCCGCCTGCTGATGTCCCAGCTCCGCGTCCTGCGGCACCGCGCGCGGTAGAACGTCGTCCTCCCCGCGGTGGCGTCACGACGGTGCCGCGTAACAGCGGACGGCGAAGAGCGCGGCGGGGGCGGCGCCGTGCGTGGACACCACCTCGACGGACAGCTCGTCCGTTTCGAGGGGGGTGTCGAAGGTGAGGACGTTGTGGGTCTGGTGGTTGTCGGCGCGTTCTGCGACCACGCGGTCCCCGGCGCGGACGACGTAATCGCGTACGCAGAACGGCACCGCGCGCTCCTGGTGGTCCCACAGGACGGACTCCATGGCGTGGTCGGCGTCGGTGTCGAAGGTCAGGTGGAGTCGGCCGATGCGTCGGGGTTCCGGCCAGCGCAGGCGGACGGTGGGACGGCGGTCCTCGTACGCGGCGGCCCACGCGTTGGGCCGCGCCGTGGGCCGGTCGTGGCCGTTGCGGACGCCCTCCACGCTCCACGCCCTGAGCGGAGGGTCGATCGTCAGGGCGAAATTGTGTCCGCCGGGGCGCCGTTCGGGGGTCCAGAACTCCACGCGCGGCTTGCCGACGGCGTCGTCCGCCTCCTGGGTGCCCGTGTGCCGGACCGAGAGCAGGCCGGTGACGCGCCGGGTGGTGGTCCGCACCGACACGTCGTCGTTGCGGATCAGCGTCAGGAAGACGTACCGCGGCCGGTCGACCGTCGCTTCGACGTCGACCTCGATCCGCTGCCCGGCGCCGGCGTCGAGACTGAACTCCCGCGCGGCCAGCACCACATCGGGGGTGTAGTCCTCCGGCCGGTTGCCGGTACGGAGCTCCACCCGCAAGGTGGTGGGCGCGGCCACGTCGACGGTCAGCGTCATCCTCGGCAGCTTTCCCGCGTCCAGCGGCAGCAGTTGGGCGCGCGAGTGGTCGAGCGGCGCCGCGGGACCGTCGTCGGGGAGCGACCCCACGGTCAGCTCGCTCGACGCGGTGAGCGCGGCCTGCCCGGCGAGGTCGTCCGGATCGTCGAGCCGCAGGTCGGGGATGTGCTGCCCGGCACGCAGGAGTTCACGCTGAAGGGCGGCCATCCGGTCGGGTTTCGTCAGCTCCGCCGGGAGTACGCCGTCACGCGCGCACACGGCGGCGGCCATCCCGGCGGCCTGTCCGATCTGGGCGCAGGTGGCCATCACCCTGGTCGAGGCGAACGCGACGTGCGAGACACTGATGATCCGGCCCGCCAGCAGCAGATTGCTCACGTCACGGCTGACCAGGCAGCGGTAGGGCACCTGGTAGACCCCGCGCGCGTGCAGGTGGTTGCTCCCGGCGTGCTCGCTGAACACGCCGTCGGCCGGGTGCAGGTCGAGGGACCATCCGCCGGAGGCGACGGCGTCGGCGTGGGGGCGCTGGTCGACGATGTCCTGCTGGCGGAGCATGTACAGGCCCTCGAACCGGCGGCTCTCCCGCTTGCCGGGAATCAGCCCGGCCCACTCCAGCGTCAGGGTCTTCGCCTCGGGGAAGCCACCGGAGTTCTTCAGGTGGTTCCAGACGCCGTAGACCACCTTCCAGAGCTCCCACTTGATCTCCTCCGTGTCGTGCACGGTGTCGAGACGGCCGCCGTACTCGATCCACCACAGCCGGCAGCCCTGGACCGTGGTGTCGAAGCTGCGCCAGCGGGGGATCTCGGTGATGTCGTCGAGCGCGTAGCCGGGCGGCACGAAGGTCACCGGCCGTCCGACGTCCTTGCTGTAGAAGTAGATCGACTGGCCGAGCAGGCCGCCGTACGACTCCTCGGGCGCGAACAGTTCGCCGAACTCCTCGGTGGACTCCGCGCCCATCCGGTAGGCGGCTCCGGCCAGGTAGCCGAGGACGCCGTCACCCGACGCGTCGCAGAACACCGGGGCCGTCAGCTCGTAGCGCGTGGAGTTCTGGGCGCAGAAGGCGCTCACCGAGACGATCCGGTCGCCGTCCTTGGACACCGCCGTCGCCGCCGTGTTCAGCAGGAGGGTGATGCCCGGCTCGGCGACCGCCTTCTCCAGCAGCACGGTGTCGAACAGCACGGCGTTGCCCTCGGGGTTGCGGAACATGTTCTCCACGAGGATCTCGTCGAGCACGCCGCCCTCGCGCGACCAGCGGTTGTTGTTGAACATGTGCGCGGTGGCGCCCAGCACCCAGAGCCGTATCTCGCTGGAGGCGTTGCCGCCCAGCACGGGCCGGTCCTGGACCAGGACGACCCGCGCCCCGGCCCGCGCGGCGGTCACGGCCGCACACGTACCGGCCATTCCGCCGCCGACGATCACCAGGTCGGCGCTGAGCCGCTCGGTGCGGAAGTCCCGGCTGTCGCGGGCGGGTTCGGTGGTGAGGAGAGTGCGCGGTGCGGTCATGCCGTTTCAGCGCTCCTTAGGAATCTGCTGGTTGAGGTGGCGTCAGTTCGGGCCGTGCGATGGTCACTTCGCCGCGCCGGGGCGGCCCGCCGCTCATCGCGTGCGACGGGCCGCCCCGGCAGGTGCGGGGGCAGGGTGCTAACCGGCGTCGGCGCCGATGTTGGGGGTGCCGGGGATCGCGTTCTGGTAGTAGTCCACGCCCCCGTTGCCGGAGACGGCGACTCCCGAACCCGCGGCCGGGGAACCGGAGGCGAGCGTGTACGCCTGCGGGCACGGCTGCGGTCCCGCGCCGGAGGACGGCGTCCAGGCGCAGGTGCCGCCGGTGCCGGGCGAGGTGAACAGCGGGTCGCCGAAGACCGGTCCGGTCTCCACTCCCGCGGCCTGCCACGCGGCGAAGGTGCTGTAGGTGGTGCCGCCCCAGCGCCAGGCCGGGGAGCTGGCCGCGTAGTACAGGTTGTGCGACAGGGTCATGCCGGTCTGGCCGTAGACGTTGTAGTAGAACTGGCCGGGGTGACCGTACTGGTCCCTGTTGCCCATGTCGCAGATGTTGTCCGCGATCAGTGAGCCGCCGGCCCAGGTGCCCGCGCTGTAGCCGAAGTTGAAGCAGGCGCTGGCCGTGGACTTGGTGCTCTGGGCGACGTTGGTGAAGAAGGTGTTCCCGTAGACCGACAGCGCGTTCTTCGGCGCGTTGGGCACGACGGTCATCAGGCCGCCCTGGATCTTGGCCCAGTCGTCGTTCTCGGAGATGTTGTAGCGGTAGGTGTTGGGACCCCACACCTTGGAGTCGACGGTCGAGGTGTAGGCGAGCAGGCCGCTGCCGGCGTTGTGGTGGGTGTAGTTGTACTCGACCACCGAGTTCGTCGTGCCGCCGTCGAGGTCGATGCCGTCCCAGTCGCACCCGGCCGTGAACGCCGGGTACGGCTGCACGTTGTAGACCTCGTTGTACCTGATGGTGACGTTGTTCGAGGTGTACGTCTCGATGCCGCTCGCGCCGCCGCAGGAGGTCACGTTCGCGCCCACGTCGTGGATCACGTTGTGCTGGATCACCGCGCCGTCCCAGCCGTTGCCGGTGATGCCCGCACCCGTATCCTTCGCGGGCATGCCGAGGTTGTAGACCGTGTTGCCCTCGACCGTGACGTCGGTGATGTTCTCCCCGGAGCCCCAGCCGTAGATGCCGGGGCCGTCCGGTGAGGTCACGCTCGCGCCGTGCAGCTTGTTGTGACGGATCTGGACGTCGTTCAGGGGCCCGCTGTGCCCGTTGACCGCGTAGCCGAGGATCATGATCTCCCCGCCGAACGAGCTGCTGCTTCCGGCGGGTGTGGAGAATCCGGAGATGTCGGAGCCGGACACCGCCAGCCCCTGGGTGGCGGCCGTGCCGTTCTGGTTCTCCAGCAGGACACCGGCCGCGGTCGTGGAGCCGTTGACCACTTTCAGTCCGGTCAACTGGAAGCCGCTGACGTTGTCGGCCGTCACGGCCGCCGAGTAGTCGCCGGTGCAGTTCGAGGAGAGGGTGGCCTGCCCGGTGCCGTAGGAGTTCACCACGAACGGCGTGGACGCGGACGACGAGGGCACGTTGACGGAGTTGAAGACCAGGCAGCCGGTGAAGGTCTGCCCGCCTTCGAAGGAGACGGAGCTTCCCTGGGGGAAGGCGGAGCCGTTGACCTTCGCGACGGTCTTCCACGCCTGGGCGGGTGACAGTCCGGTGTTGCTGTCGCTGCCGCTCGGCGAGACGTAGTACGTCGCCGTCGCGGCGTGTGCCGCGACCGTTGTGGCGGGCAGACAGCCGAGGACGACAGGTACGATCGCGAGTGTGAGCGCCTTTGCTCTCATGGTTCTCCCTCACTGCGTGCGTATGTCGACGCACAGGCACGCAGTCGATGAATCGTGGTGGGGGCATGCCTCGGCCAACCGCGTCCGGCGTGTACCGGCGCGGTGCCGGGCAGTCCGTGTGCGCTTCCGGGCCGCGACGTTCACGGCGTCGCGGATCCCGGATCCGGCTCCACGGGACCTCGTGCGCGCTCCTTTCCGTGGGTCGAGGTGATGTGCCCGCGCGGGCGGTACGCCTCTGCGCGGAGGCTCTGGTCAGGTATCCCGATGGTCAGGCGGGCCGGAAGGCCGGGTATCGGGATGGTCGGGTATCGCTTTGGTCAGGTGATCCGGAAGGTCCGGCGCGCTTGGGTGCGCGAGCTGTTGCCGGTGTGGACGTGGATCTCGCCCGGCTCCACGGTGAAGATCCCGGCCGGGTCGTTCGTCCAGAAGCCGACGTCGTCGGCGCCGAGGGTGAAGCGGACCGTCCGCTCCTCCCCTGCGGCCAGCCGGACCCGGTCGAAGCCCCGCAGGCGGCGGACCGGCTGGGCGATGGCGGCCACGGGGTCCTGGACGTAGAGCTGGACGACCTCCTCCCCTTCGCGCTCGCCGGTGTTGCGGACGTGGACGGTGACCTCGACCGTCTCGCCCGCCAGGAGTTCGCGCACCGTGATCCGCTCGCGGCTGAGCGTCGGCTCGTCGAGGGCGAAGTCGGTGTAGCTCAGGCCGTGGCCGAAGGGGAATCGCGGGCCGTCCTGGACGTCGAGGTACTTCGAGACGTACTTCTCCTCCGGCACGGCCGGGTCGTACGGGCGGCCGGTGCGCTCGTGGTTGTAGTACAGCGGGACCTGGCCCACCGTCCGCGGAAAGGTCACGGGGAGCTTGCCGCCCGGGACGACGGCCCCGGTGAGCACGTCGGCGATGGCCGGGCCCGCCTCGATGCCGGGGTGCCAGGCCATGACGACCGCCTGCACCTGGTCCGCCCAGTCCCCGATCGTCAACGGCCGCCCGCCCACGAGCACCACCACGCACGGCGTGCCCGTCGCGGCGACCGCCCTGATCAACTCCTCCTGGCGGCCGGGAAGTCCCAGGTCGCTGCGGACCGCCGCCTCTCCACTGATCTCGGAGGGCTCACCCACCACCAGGACGACGGCGTCGGCGGCCGCGGCCGTCGCGACGGCCTCCGGAAGGCCGGAGACGTCGGAGCCGTCCGCGGGGACGCCCGGGGCGTGGGTGACAACCGCGTCCGGCAGGGCTTCGCGCAGGCTCCGCAGGACCGGGACGGCCTCGGGCGCTCCGGGCAGCGCCCACGTCCCCAGCAGATCGCCGCTGTCCGCGAACGGGCCGAGGACGGCGAGCGTCCCGATGGCGGTCCCGTCCAGCGGCAGCGCTCCGCCGTCGTTCTTCAGCAGCACCACGCAGCGGCCCGCCACCTCGCGGGCGGCGGCCCGTGCGGCGGCGCTCGGGGCGGTGATCTCGGCGGACTCCTCGACGTACGGCCGCTCGAACAGACCGAGCCGCAGCTTCAGCCGCAGGACGCGGGCCACGGCGTCGTCCAGCCGCTCCTGGCTCAACTCGCCGCGCTCCAGCAGGGCCGGGCCGTGGTCGACGAAGGTGGTGGACACCATCTCCAGGTCCACACCCGCCGACAGCGCCAGCCGCCCGGCGTCGGCCTCGTCGGCCGCGCTGCCGTGCGCGATCAGCTCCTGGACCCCCGTCCAGTCGCTGACCACGACCCCGTCGAACCCCCAGCCGTCCTTCAGAACGCCGGTCAGCGTACGGGGGTTGGCGTGCGCGGGAACGCCGCTGACGGTGTTGAAGGCGGCCATGACGGTGGCCGCTCCCGCGGCGACGGCGGCCTCGAACGGCGGCAGGTAGAGGTTGCGCAGCCGCTGCTCGGAGACGTCCACGGTGTTGTAGTCGCGCCCGCCCTCGGCGCCGCCGTACGCCACGAAGTGCTTGGCGCAGGCGGCCACCCGGTCCGGCGCGGACAGGTCGTCCCCCTGGTACCCGTGAACCTTGGCCACCGCGTAGCGCGCGGCCAGATACGGGTCCTCGCCGGGGCTCTCGGCGATCCTGCCCCACCGGGGCTCGTGGGTGACGTCCACCATCGGCGAGAACGTCCAGTGGACGCCGTTGGACCGGGCCTCGGCCGCCGAGACCTCGCCGTCGGTCCGCGTCACGGCCGGGTCGAAGGCCGCCGCCTGGGCCAGCGGAATGGGGAACGTGGTGTGGAATCCGTGGATCACGTCCAGGCCGAAGACCAGCGGAATGCCGAGCCGGGACTCCTCCACCGCGATGCGCTGAACGGCGTTGCTGTTCGTGGCGCCGACCACGTTGAGCACCGAGCCGAGCAGGCCCTTGCGCGCCGCGGCCTCGACCGCGCCGGTACTGCCCCCGCCGGGACCGGTGTTCCAGGCCCAGGCGAGCTGCTGCAACTGTCCGAACTTCTCCTCGACGGTCATCCGGCCGAGCAGGTCGGCGATACGGGTCTCGTGGTCGTCGGCGCGCGCCGGGTTCGGCATCGTGGGCTCTCCCTGGTTCATCGGTCCTCCGTCCGGGTCCTGACCGCCTCGGGCCAGGCCAGCGAAATGCCGAGGGTACGGCTCAGCAGCCCTTGGTAGTCGGCCAGTTGCGCCTGGTCTGACCGGACCTTGCGCGGCGGCAGCGCCCGGTCCAGGCAGAATCCGGCCAGAGCGCCGACGGCCTCGCCGATGGCCCACTCCACGGGGTGCAGGCGGTAGCAGCCGTTGGTGATGTGGGTGGTGCCGATGTTCTTGTTGGCGGGCAGCAGATTATCGACCCGGACCGGGATCAGCGCGCCCAGCGGGATCTGGAACGGGTAGGAGTCGATGTCGATGTAGGTCCGGCCGGTGGTGGAGGGGTGCAGGTCGATGCGGTAGCTGCCGAGGCCGACGCTGTCGTGGAAGACCTCGCTGCCCGCGCCCTCGGGCCGCGCCTGGACTCCGACGTGCTGTTCGAGGACGGTGAACTCCGCCTTGATACGGCGGGATTCGCGGATGTACGGCGTCTTGGCCAGGCCGTCCGCGGTGCCGGTGACATCGGGGCGCGGGCGCAGGCCGGGGTAGCCGGTGCCGCCGTCGGGGCGCGGGGCCTCGGTCTGGAGCCAGTGCAGGAAGGACAGCGACAGGTCGCGGCTGGCGGCGAGGGCCGCCTGCCGGGCCTCGGCGCTCACGCCGAGCAGCGGCGCCTCCCAATAGTCGATCTGGGGCCAGTTGACGACGGTGAGGTCCGAGGCGAAGGCTCCGGGCGCGAACTGCTCGCGGGCCAGGACGCGCCGGAACTGCCACAGGTCGAAGTGCTCCCCCGCGCTCTGGTCGGCGCCCATCAGCGTCCAGGTGCGCTCTTCGAGGGTGATCGGAACGACGTCGGTGAGGGAGAGCTGCGGTCCCGGCCAGAAGGGCGCGGTGGTGGTGAGCCAGTGGTCGTAGGTGTCCGGCCGGTCGATGACGTGGTCCTCGCCCGGCCGGTGTTCCAGGGCGAAGCACCAGGACACGGCCTGCTGATCGAGGGGGTCGGCGGTGTCGGGCGCGTGGGGCTCGCCGGTCTCGTCGCGGCCCTCGGCGCCGATGACGTGTTCCACACCGGCCAGTTCCAGCAGGTCGCCGAGTTCGGTGGCGTCCGCGACGTAGGAGGCGTGGACGGTGATCCGGCGGTCGTCGTGCCGTCCGGCCAGTGTGACCGCCTCGACACGGTCGCCCTCGGTGTGCGCGGCGACGGGCTCGTACCCGGTCAGCACGGTGATCGCGCCGGAGGCCCGCCAGGGGGCCAGCATCTCCTCGATGACGGCCGCGGCCACCCGCGGTTCGTGACACATGCGGCTGACGATGCCGAGACCCGGATCGAGTCGGGGGTCCCGCGCCGCCCCGGGCGTGAGCGGGTAGTTGCGGCGGTAGTAGTCGCGCACGCGTCTGCGCAGGTCGGCGTAGCCGGGTGGGCAGGCGGGGCCTTCGATCCAGGGGTGCTCGTCGGGTGGCACGGCCTGGGCGGTGAGCTGCCCGCCGAGCCAGTCGGTGGGCTCGGTGAGCACCACCGTACGGCCGAGCCGCGCCGCCGTGAGCGCGGCCGCGACGCCGCCCAGCCCACCGCCGACCACGAGGATCTCTGTTCGTATCTCTGCCATGTGCCCAAGAACTCCTTGTCACCGGTCTCTGCCGGTCGGAACGGTCGGTTCCGGCTCGGTGGTCGTGCCGGGTGTCTTCAGGGCAGCCGTGATCGACGGACGCCGCCCGCTGTCGTGAGATGCGTGCTGTGCGGCCGCTCCTGTCAGCTCACCGCCGCGATGGTGGCGCCGGGGACCAGCGGGCACGGCACGAGGACGCTCTCGGCCCGCTTGCCGGGGTCGTCGAGCATCGCGTGCAGCTGGTCCACGGCGATCCGGCCGATCTCCTTGCGGGGGATCTCCAGCGAGGCCCACTGACCGGCGAGGTCCGCGGAAGCCCCTTCCAGTACGGCGACCGAGACGTCCTCGGGGATCTTGCGGCCCCGGCTCGCGAGGCCGTCACGCAGCGATTCCGCGAGCCGTACGCTCTCCACCACGATGGCGGTCGCGCCGCCGTCCGCCACCTCGTCCAGCCACGCCTGGTCGAGGTCGGCCGCGCCGAGGTGGCCGGGGGAGGTGTCCGTCAGTCCGAGCCGCGCGATGGCCTCGGCGTAGCCGGTGCGGCGGTCGGCGTACGGTTCCAGTTCCAGCCAGTCGCGCACGTAGCCGAACCGCCGGTGGCCGTGGTCCGCGAGGCGCTCGACGATCTGTCCGCTGGCCGACCGGTAGTCGGGGATGATCTGCGGGATCTCCGCGCCGGGCACCTCGCGGCGGCCGATGTGCACGAAGGTGTACCCCTCGTACCAGAGCCGGGCCAGCTCGCCGCGGTCGGTCGCCACACCGAGCAGGATGCTGCCGTCGGCCAGATTCAGCCGGTTCGTGCCGCCCCGGTAGATCTTGCGCTCGCCGTCGCCGCCGGCCCCGGTGGAGGTGAACAGCACCAGGTCGAAGCCGGTCTCCTCCGCGCGTTCCTCGATGCCGAGCAGGAACTCGAAGTAGAAGTCCTCGCGCGCGTGCGGGAAGACCCGCTCGAAGGTGTGCACGCCCAGCAGGTTGTTGCGCTGATTGCGCATCGCCCGGGCGGCGGGGTTGGCGACGTAGCCCAACTCCTTCACGGCGTCGAAGACCCGCCGCCGGGTCTCCTCCGAGATCCGCGCGGTCGCCGCGTCACCGCTGATCACCCGGGACACCGCCGACTGGGACACTCCGGCGAGCCGTGCCACGTCCGCCTGGTTGGGCGCCCTGCCGCGTCGTTGTCCTGTCATCACGCCCCCTGGAGTGCTTCCCGCCGGGCGGTGGTCGCCGCGGCGTGTGTCGTGTCGGCCATCACCCCGGCCCGGCCCTTGGCGTGCAGCCAGCACTTCGCCCAGTGGCCGTCGCCGAGGTCGGTGACCGGTGGGGCCTGCTCGGCGCACTCCTTCATCGCGAACGGGCAGCGGGGGTGGAAGCGGCAGCCCGCGGGCGGGTCGATCAGGCTGGGCGGCTCGCCCAGTTCGTCGGCGCCCGCGAAGAACGCCTCGCGGTCGCCGACACCGCGCTCGGGGTCGGGCGAGGACTCGATGAGCAGCTTGGTGTACGGGTGCTGGGGGGACGCGATGACGTCCTCCTTCGGTCCCGACTCCACCATCTGGCCTGCGTACATCACGGCGATCTCGTCGCACAGGTAGCGGGCGCTGGCGATGTCGTGCGTGATGTACAGCAGCGCCAGGCCGTCCTCGGCGCGCAGCCGCTGGAGCAGATTGAGCATCTCCAGCCGGATGGAGACGTCGAGCATGGAGATCGGCTCGTCCCCGAGCAGCACTTTGGGTTCCACGGCGAGCGCGCGGGCGATGACGACGCGCTGGCGCTGGCCCCCGGACAGCTCGTGCGGGAACTTCGCGGCGAATTCGGCGGCCGGGGTGAGGCTGACCTTCTCCAGCAGCAGCGTCATCCGCTGCTCGCGTTCGGCCGCGGACAGGTGCGGGTGGTGCAGCCGCAGCGCCCGGTCGAGGTTGTAGCGGACCCGGTGCATCGGGTTCAGGGAGCCGAAGGGGTCCTGGAAGATCATCTGGACCTCGGAGTGGTAGGCGCGCCGCCCCCGCCTGCTGCGGCTCACCGGCTCGCCGCGCAGCAGGATCTCGCCCCGCGTCGGTTCGTGGAAGCGGGCCAGCATCCGTGCGAGCGTGGTCTTCCCGCTGCCGCTCTCCCCCACCAGCGCCAGGATCTGACCGGGCTTCAGCCGGACCGTGGCGTCCTCGACCGCGCGGACGACGGAGGTACGGCCGAGCGCGCCGCGGGCGGTGAAGTGCTTGGAGACGTCCAGCGCCTCCAGTACATACGGCGGCGCTTCGTGCGCCGCGTCGGGCGTGCGGGCCTCTTCGTCCGGAGCGGACACGGCCTCGGTCATGTGCTTGCTCATCGGGTCTCGCCTCCGTTGTCGCCGTCGGTCTCGTTGAGCAGGCACGCCGCTTCGTGTCCCGGCCCGGGGCCCACCGGCAGCAGCAGCGGCAGCCGCTCGTCGCACCCGTCCGTCCGCCGCGCGCAGCGCGGGTGGAACGGGCAGCCCGACGGCAGTCGGCGCAGGTCGGAGGGTGTGCCGGGGATGCCGTGCAGATCGCGCAGCGGGGCGTGCAGCGGCGGGAAGGAGTCGCGCAGCCCCTGGGTGTAGGGGTGCTTGGGCGCCCCGTAGATGGCCGCGGCCTCGCCCACCTCGACGATGCGGCCCGCGTACATCACGGCGATACGGTCGGCCAGCTCCAGCAGCAGCGACAGGTCGTGGGTGACGAAGACGACGGCAAAGCCCAATTCCGCGCGCAGGCGCAGCACTTGGGCGAGGATCTGCCTCTGCATGACCACGTCGACGGCGGTCGTGGGCTCGTCCATCACCACCAGTTCCGGCCCGCAGGCCAGGGCCAGGGCGATGGCGGCCCGCTGACGCATTCCGCCGGACAACTGGTGCGGGTAGTCGCGGATCCGGTCCTCGGAGATGCCGACCAGGCCGAGCAGTTCGGCCGCCCGCGCCCAGGCGGCCCGCTTGTTCAGCGCGCGGTCGTGGGCGCGCAGGACGTCGGCGAACTGGGCGCCGATGCGCATCACCGGGTTCAGCGCGTCCATCGCGGACTGGAGCACGATGGACAGGGCCGTCCACCGGTAGCGGCGCATCTGCCTGCCGTCGAGCGCGGCGAGGTCGACCGGCGGCGCGCCGTCCCTGCCGTGGAAGAGGATCTCGCCCGCGGTGGTGACGGCCGGCGGGCGCTGGAGCCGGGTCAGGGCGGTGATCAGCGTGGATTTCCCCGAGCCGGACTCTCCGGCGACGCCGAGGATCTCCCCTCGGCGCAGGGTGAAGGAGATGTCGGAGCAGGCGCGCACCGGATCGGCACCGGTGGCGTATTCGACGGTCAGGCCGCGGACTTCGAGGACGGTCTGTCCCGCGGGGATCAGCGGCCGGTGCTTCGGCTCTGTGTGGACGGTCATCAGGCCGCGCCTCCCGTCCGCGCCAGTTGCCTGGTGCGCCGGGCGGACACCGGTCGGGCGACGCGCAGTTTGGGGTTGGCCAGTTCGTCGATGCCGAAGTTGACCAGCGCCGCCGCGGTGCCGATCAGGGCGATGCACAGGCCGGGCGGCACGAACCACCACCACAGGCCGCGCAGGACCGCGCTCTGCTGCTGCGCTCCCTGGATCATCGTCCCCCAACTGATCGACGAGGAGTCGGAGATGCCGAGGAAGGCCAGTCCCGCCTCGGCCATGACGGCGCCGATCATCGCGTGCAGGAACATCGACGCGATGAGGCCGGTCAGATGCGGCAGCACTTCGGCGAAGACCAGTCGGCGACCGCGCTCGCCGAGCATCCGCATGGCGCGTACGAAGTCGCGGTTGGCGATGCTCATGGCCTGGGCGCGCAGCGTGCGCGCGCCGCCCGACCAGCCGAAGAAGCCGATGATCAGGGCGATCGTGGTGAGCCCTGTGCCCTGGAGGTAACCGGCCACGATCATGATGAGCGGCAGCGTCGGCATGACGAGGAAGAGATTCGTCAGGAAGTTCAGGGCGCCGTCGATCTTGCCGCCGTAGAACCCGGCCGGTACGCCGACCAGGATCGCGATCGCCGTGCCGACCACCGCGCCGAGCACGCCGACGTACATCGAGCCGCGGGCACCGGCCACGACCTGGGCGAGCATGTCCTGCCCGTACTGGTTGGTGCCCAGCGGATGTCCGCCGCCGGGCGACCGGGAGATGGCGGTGGTGTCGTTGGCGCGCGGGTCCAGGCCGAGCAGGCTGTGCGTCAGCCAGGGGCCGAACACGGCGAGCAGGAGGAAGAGGACGAGGATGCCCAGGCCGATGCGGACTTTCCAGCCGCGGAGGAAGAGGGTACGCACGGCCGGTCACCCCCCTTCTCTGATGCGCGGGTCGAGCAGCACGTACACGGAGTCCGCCAGGAGGTTGGCCAGCAGCACGGTGAGGGTGATGAGGAAGAACACGCCCTGCATCACCGGGTAGTCGCGCTGTTGGAGAGAGGTGTAGAGCAGATAGCCGATGCCCGGGTAGTTGAAGACGACCTCGGTGAGCAGGGCGCCGCCGACGACGTGGCCGAGTGCGAGGGTGAAGCCGGTGAAGTTCGGCAGGACCGCGTTGCGGGCGGCGTAGCGGAGCATCACCCGGCGGCCGGACAGGCCCTTGGCCTGGGCGAGCAGGACGTAGTCCTCACGGACCGTGGTGACGGTCATGTTGCGCATGCCCAGCAGCCAGCCGCCGAAGGCCGAGAAGACGATGGTCGCCGCCGGGAGCACTCCGTAGTGCAGCACGCTCAGGACGAACGACGGCGAGAAGCCGATCGTCAGGTCGGCGTCGTATCCGCCGGCCAGCGGGAACCAGTCCAGTTGGAAGGCGAAGAGCCACAGGCCGATCAGCGCCATCCAGAAGTAGGGCACCGCCGAGACGAAGGTGGTCAGCGGGCTGACGATCGTGTCGAACCGGCTGCCCGCCTTCCAGCCCGCCATCGCGCCGATGCCGGTGCCCAGGACGAACGCGATCACGGTGGTGACGCCGACCAGCAGCATCGTCCAGGGCAGGCCCTGCCGGAGCAGGCTGGTGACCGGGGTGGGGTAGTTGCTGATCGAGACGCCCAGATCGAGGTGCGCCAACTGGCTGAGATAGTCCAGGTATTGGCGGCCGATACCGGCGTTCGGATTGCCGAACACCTTCTGGATGGACTCCATGGCGCTCGGCGCCATCTGCTGACCGCTGACGGTCTGGAGCTTCTCGACGATCGCGGCCGACGGATCGCCGGGCATCATCCGGGGCAGGAAGAAGTTCAGGGTGATCGCCGACCAGGTGGCGGCCAGGTAGAAGCCCAGTCGGCGCAGCAGGAATCCCCAGCGGCGCGGAATCCGGAACCGGCCGGCCGCCGGTACGGCGGAGGCGGCGATCGCGGTCACGCGGTGGCCTGCTTCAAGTTGAGCAGGGTGAGGGTGGCGTCCGGACCGTTGCCGGGGAAGGGCACGTAGGAGAAGTGCTCGGGGGTGGGCCAGCCGCTCCAGCGCTTGGCGTTGATCAGGACGAACCAGTAGCTGTTGTAGATCGGGCTGTACGGCACCTGCTCGGCGACGATCCGTTGCAGCTTCTCGCCCGCGCTCTTGGTGACGGCCGGGTCGGCCGACGACAGCAGGTCGGTGATCGCGGCGTCGGTCGGCGCGTCCTTCCACCGGCCGAAGTTGGTGGCGGCCGTCTGCCCGAGCGGCCGCGACGCCCGGCTGCTCAGGGCGCTGTAGACACCGGCGACGCCCGCTCCGCCCGAGGTGCTGATGGTGAGGTCGAACTCGCCGGTCTGCTGCTGCTCGTAGAGGTTGGCGCCGGGCGCGCCGACCGACTTGACCTTGATCCCCAGGTGCTCCTGCCAACCGCGGACCATCATGTTCGCGTAGGGGTCCCACCCGAAGTCCTGGTTGAACGAGAGCTTCGGAGCGTAGGACTTGCCGTCCTTGACGAGCTTGCCGCCCTTGACCTCGTAACCGCTGAGGACGAGTTCCCTCTTGGCCGCCTCGGCGTCGACCTGCTGCACCTTGCCCCGGTACTCGGGCAGGATGACGTCCCCGTAGATCTGGTCCACCAGCCCCGTCGGGCCCGCCTCGGTGCCGGGGCGCTCAAGGGTGGTGACGATGTCCGTGCGGGGAATCGTCATCGCCAGCGCCCGCCGCACGTGGACGTTGTCGAAGGGCGCCTTCGCGGTGTTGTAGAAGAGGGAGTAGGCGCCGCCGGTCGCGTACTTCTGGTAGAGGTTGTGCCGGGGATCCTTGGCGGTGTACTCCTGCTCGCCGTTGCCCCAGGCCGCCAGCGCCCAGTCCACGTCGCCGCGCACCAACTGCGCGCGCAGGGCGTCTCCGTTGGTCGGAATGATCTTGATCTGCTTCACGGCGAACCGGCCGCCCCAGTAGTCGGTCCGCGCGCGCAGGGTGATCTGCTGGGGCGCGAACCGGTCCAGGGTGAAGGGGCCGGTGCCGACCGGGTCCGGGTTGGACCAGCTCTTGATGTTCTTGCCCTGCCAGATGTGCGCGGGCACCACCGGGACCTGGATGGAGGCGAGTTGGCTCAGCTCGCTGAAGGCGGCGTGCGGCCAGTGCACCGTGACGGTCGAGGAGTCCACCTTGGCGACGCGGTCGTACGTGGTGCCGCCGAGGTTGAAACTGGGGTCCTTCAGCGGGAGGTTCAGCGAGAAGAGCACGTCGTCGGCGGTCATGGGCTTGCCGTCGGAGAAGGTCACGTCCTCGCGCAGCTTCACGGTGAGCGTGGTGCCCGTCGGATCGAACTCCAGGCTCTTGGCCAGCCAGGGCTTGACCTTCGCGCCGTCGCTGTAGTCGACCCGCGCCAACGGCTCATAGATCATCTCGGCGTTGGGCGACTTCTGGATGGCGGGGCCGAAGACGTTGTAGTTGCGGATGAAGGTCGTCCCGCCGTCGGTCTTCCCGAAGACCAGCGCGCCCGAGCCCTTGCCCGCACCGCCCGTGGCGGCCGTACCGCTCTTGCAAGCGCTCGCCCCCAGCGGTATGGCGAGGGCCGCCCCGGCGGCGCGAGCGATAAAGGCTCTTCTGGTGGGCATGGCTGACTCCTGCTCCTCGTGAGTGGCGATACAGCGCACAAAAGGGGGTGCACATACGTATGAGCACGAGTGGCTGAGCTGTCATGGCCTCTGCTTCTACGTATGATCCGGAAACGTACGCACGTTGCCGGGAGGGGTCAAGACGGTGACGGGAAGATTTTCCAGCCACCTCAACGGCGCCTGGGACACGGCGGAACGGCTCCCCGGGACGTCACCCGGGGCTCTCCCGGCCACCGTCCCGTACGGCCGGCGGGCGCGCCGGGGATGACCGCCGACGGGCGTTGACACCCCTGGGTGATCGCTCTAAGTTGGCGCACCGGCCGACGCACTTCACCGGCGCCTGACGTCATGGCCAGGCAGCGCCGACCGCGCTTTCACTCGCGTTCGGCGCCCGGGCACGACGTGCGCCGCGCGTTTTCACGACGCTTTCCCCGGCGCCTTTCGCATTCCCTTCCAGGTGCCTCGTCCGCTCGCCGCCGAACGCATTCGCCGCTCAATGGTGAGGGACGGGGCACCCGGTACGCCCCTGACCCGAGCGGGGCCGGACCGGTGCCTCCACCGGCCCCGTTCGCCCACCGAGCCCGCGCGCACCGTCACGCGTCCTCGCTCTCGTCCCCGTTCTCGTCGTTTCTCTCGTCCTCACTCGTCCTCGCATTCCCCACCCCTTTTCGTATTCCAGGATTCAGGAGCCCGCGCATGTCGCGACCCGACCGGCAGCATTCCGTCTGGGGCCGTGTTCCGCGCCCCGCATACGGCGCCGACTACAACCCCGAGCAGTGGGACGCGGCGACGTGGAAGGACGACGTCCGCCTGATGCGCGAGGCGGGGGTCAATCTGGTCTCGCTCGGCGTCTTCGCCTGGTCCTGGATCGAGCCCCGGCGGGACGCCTTCGACTTCTCCGGCCTCGACGAGGCCGTCGAGCTGCTGCACGCGTCGGGCATCGCCGTCGACCTGGCCACGCCGACGGCCGCTCCGCCCCTGTGGTTCTCGCACGCCCACCCGGAGTCGCTGCCCGTGACCGCCGACGGACGGCGGCTGGCGCCCGGCTCGCGGCAGGCGTACTGCCCGTCGTCACCGCTCTACCGGGAGCGCGCCGCGATCGTCACCCGCCGCCTCGCCGAGCGCTACGGCGACCATCCCGCGGTGGTGATGTGGCACGTCAACAACGAGTACGCCAACGGCAACGCGCACTGCTGGTGCGAGACCTCCGCGACGGCGTTCCGCACCTGGCTGCGCACCACGTACGGCGACGACCTGGACGCCCTCAACGACCGCTGGGGCACCGGCGTCTGGGGCATGACCTACAGCGACTGGAGCCAGGTGACCCCGCCGCGTACCAGCACCAGCCGCCTCCCGCCCGCCCTGTGGCTGGACTTCTACCGGTTCAGCGACGCCGAACACCTGGCCTGCTTCCGGGCCGAGCGCGACATCGTGCGCGCCCACTCCCCCGGCCGTCCGGTCACCACAAACTTCATGGCGAGCGCGCTGCGTTGGAGCGACTACTGGCGCTGGGCGCGGGAGGTCGACATCGTCTCCAACGACCACTACCTCGGGTCCGAGGATCCGCACCGCGCCGCCGAGCTCGCGTTCGCCGCCGACCTCACCCGCGGGCTGGCCGGCGGGCGGCCCTGGCTGCTCATGGAGCACTCCACCTCCGGGGTGCAGTGGCAGCCCCGCAACATCGCCAAAGTCCCGGGCGAGATGGCCCGCAACACCCTGACGCACCTCGCCCGCGGCGCCGACGGAACGCTGTTCTTCCAGTGGCGGCAGTCCGCGTACGGCCCGGAGAAATGGCACTCGGCGATGCTCCCGCACGGCGGCGAGGACACCCGGGTCCGGCGGGAGGCCAGCGCCCTCGGCAACGCCGTGTCGCGTCTGGCCGATGTCGCCGAGAGCACCTGCCCGCAGGCCCCGGTCGCGCTGCTCCTGGACTACGAGGCGATGTGGGCCCTGGAGCTGCCCGACCGGCCGAGCTCGGACCTGACCTGCGGAGACGCGCTCCGCACCTGGCACCGCGCGCTGTGGACGGCCGGTCTGGGCTGCGACATCGTCCCCGCCCCCGGTGCGCACCGGCTTCTGCTCGTGCCCTCGCTGTACGCGCTGTCCGCTTCGACGGCGCGCGCCCTGGAGGCGTACGTCGAAGGCGGCGGCCACCTGGTCGTCGGTCCCTTCAGCGGCGTGGTGGACCCCGACGACCGTGTCCATCCCGGGCCGTACCCCGGAGCGCTCCGCGATCTGCTCGGCCTGACCGTGAACGAGTACCTGCCGCTCACGGCCGGAGCCACCGTCGCCCTGGACGACGGCTCGACCGGGAACGTATGGGCCGAGCGGGTCGTCCCGGACGCCGGGACCGAGGTGGAGTGCCGCTTCGCCGACGGACCCGCGGCCGGTGGCCCGGCGGTCCTGCGCCGCGGAAACGTCCGCTATCTCGCCACCCGCCCCGACGTTCCGTCCCTCCTGCGCCTGCTTCCCCGGTGGGCCGCGCAGGCCGGTTGCGCGCCCGCGCCCCGGGGGTCCGGCGACGGCGTGGAGGTCATCCGCAGAAGCGGGCCTTCCGGGGAGCGGTCCTGGCTCTTCGTCGTCAACCACACCGAGGCGGCCGCGCATGTGGCCGCCACGGGGACCGACCTCCTGTCCGGCGCCCGCGTGCCGGGAGTCGTCGCCGTTCCGGCCGGCGAGGTGGCGGTGGTGGAGGAAGGCGGTACGGGTCCTCGCTGACGTGTCCCCTTGCCACGAGGTGCCGCGAGGTGCGGCGAGTCGCCGCGAGGTGCCGCGGGTCAGGTCCGAGCGGTCCGCGGCGGTCGAGGCCCGGGCCTGCCGTGTCACCCTCTCGCGGCGGGCATGGGCTGAGGTCAGCGGACGGCGGGCGGCCCCACCTCACCGAGGTGCTCGTGCGCCAGGCGGACGGCCATGGCGCCCTCACCGACGGCGGAGGCGACCCGTTTGACCGAGCCGCTGCGGACGTCGCCGACGGCGAAGACGCCCGGCAGACCCGTCTCCAGGGCGAGAGGGGCGCGGGCGAGGGGATTCCAGAGGTCCGCTGTCAGGTGGACCACGTCCTGCCCGGTGGGAATGAAGCCGCGCCGGTCCAGGGTGACGGCGTCGGCGAGCCAGGACGTGGCGGGGCGCGCGCCGATGAACACGAACAGGGCGCGGACCGCCAGCGTCTGCTGCTCGCGGGTGCGGTTGTTTTCGACGACGAGGGATTCGACCCGGTCCTCGCCGGTCACCTCCCGGACTTCGGTATGCGGCCGGACATGGATCCGCGCGTGCCGCTCGATCCGGTCGATCAGGTAGCGGGACATGCTGTGTTCCAGGTCGTCGCCGCGGACCAGAAGGTGGACGGCGGGCGACTCGCGTGCCATGAACAGGGCCGCCTGACCGGCGGAGTTGCCGCCGCCGACGACGGCCACCGGATCGAGACGACAGGTCCGTGCCTCCCAGACGGTGGCGGCGTAGTGCACCCCGAGTCCTCTGAACCGCTCGACGCCGGGGGCGGTCAGCCGCCGGTAGCGCGCGCCGGTGGCCACCACGATGTTGGCGGCGGTGACCGTGCCGCCGTCGGCGAGCCGCACCACGCTGTTCCCGTCGCGCTGTTCGAGGCCGGTGGCCTCGGCGGGGACGTCGATCCGGGCGCCGAACCGGTTGGCCTGTACGACGGCGCGTTCGGCGAGCTCCATGCCGGAGATCCCGGCGGGGAAACCGAGGTAGTTCTCGATCCGGGAGGAGGTGCCGGCCTGGCCGCCGGTCGCCACGGCGTCCAGCACGACGGTGGAGAGTCCCTCGGAGGCGCCGTACACCGCGGCGGCCAGGCCACCGGGTCCCGCACCGACCACCACCAGGTCCCAGACGGCCTTCGCGGCGGTCCCGGCGCGCAGCCCGATGACCCGGGCGAGCGCGGCGTTGGAGGGATTGCGCAGCACCCGGTGGTCGTTCCAGACGACGATCGGGGTCTCCTGCGGAGCGATCCCCAGGCGCGTGAGCAGCGCCTCGGCCTCGGTGTCCTTCTCCAGATCGAACCAGCGGTGCGGGAGGCGGTTGCGGGCGGCGAACTCCAGCAGCCGCCGGGTGTCGGAGGAGAAGGCGGAGCCGATGATGCGGAAGCCCGTGCCCGCGCCGGCCAGCATCGTACGGCGCAGCAGGTAGGCGCGCAGGATCACGTCGCCGAGCGCGGGTTCGCGGCTGAGCAGATCGCGCAGGGCCGCCGAGCCCACCGCCAGGACCTCGCCCGGTGTTCTCACCACCGCGCTGAGGAAGGCGGTCTGGCCCTCCAGCACGCCGAGTTCGCCGAGGAAGCTGTGCGGACCGTGCACCTGGACGATGTGCTCCTGGTCGCCTTGGCCTTCGACCACGGCCACCGTGCCGCTGAGGACGACGAAGAACTGTTCAGTGCGTTCGCCCGCCCGGAAGAGGTGTTCCCCCTCCCTGACCTGCCGCACCTGTCCGGCGGGGTCCAGGAGCGCGATCTGGTCGTCCGTCAGCCGCGGGTAGGCGTCGTGAACGTCGGCGGTCGGGGTCAGGGGCGGCATCACGGCGGTTCGCTTCCTTCGTCAGGAACAGCGGTGGACGCGTACGGCAGAGGAGGGGAACAGCGGCGGACGCGGTGTCGGAGGCGCCGTGCGAGCCCGCCCGGCTCAGACCATCGACTCGTGGACGAAACACCACCGCCAGTCCTCGCCGGGCTGGAACGACCGCACGATCGGGTGCCCGTCGGCTGCCGCGTGGGCACGGGCGTGCCGCATCGGCGAGGAGTCGCAGCATCCGACGTGCCCGCAGGTCAGGCACAGCCGCAGGTGCACCCACGCAGTCCCCATGCGCAGACAGTCCTCGCAGCCCTGCGGTGTCCTGGGCGTCACGGGCCGGACCATGGACAGGTGCGGGTCGGGAAGAGTGGTCATCACGGCCTCCTGGTCGCGGGATCGGCCGGTCCGGGGGACGTCGACAGCGACTCGTTCACCCACTGGCGGAGCGCGTTCGCGGGCGCGGCGCCGGTCTGGCGGGCGACGGGCCTGCCGTGGTCGAGGATCAGCAGGGTGGGGACGGCCTGGACCTCGAACCGTCTGGCCAGGGCCGGTGACGTGTCGATGTCGACCTTCACGAGCTTGATCCGGCCGGCGAGGTCCTCGGCGACCTGTTCCAGGGCTGGGCTCACCATCCGGCAGGGGCCGCACCAGGTGGCCCACAGGTCGACCAGCACGGGCAGGCTCGCCTGCTCGGCGACCTCACCGAAGTCGGCGTCGCCCGCTTCGGCGATCCACGGCAGCGGCGCCCGGCAGTTTCCGCAGCGCGGACTGCCGCCCGCCGCGGCGGGCACGCGGTTGGTCCGGCCGCAGTTGGCGCAGACGACGGTCCGTACCCGGGCCTGCGCGCCAGTGGTGCCGTCACGGGCCGGGCGGTCGTCGCGGCCTTCCTGAGAGGTGCTCATCACGGCTCCTGCGGCTGGTCCTGGAGGGAGACGGTCAGTTCGCCGCCCGCGGCGTCGACCACGATGGTCACGCCTTCGCGTGCCTCGCCGCTGAGCAACGCGCGGCCGATCCTGGTCTCGACCTCGTGCGAGATGAAGCGGCGCAGCGGCCTGGCTCCGTAGACCGGGTCGTAGCCCTCGGCCGCGATCAGGTGGCGGGCCGGCTCGGTGAGGACGAGCGTGACGCGCTGTTCGGAGAGGCGGTCGCGCAGTTCGTCGAGGAGCAGGTCGACGATGCGCTCGATCTGCGCGATGCCGAGCGGGTGGAAGAGGACGATGTCGTCGACGCGGTTGAGGAACTCGGGGCGGAAATGACCGTTGAGTTCGGTCATCACCAGCGCCCGCGCCTCGGGCTTGATCTCGCCGGCCTGGGTGGCGTCCTGGAGCAGGTACTGCGACCCGAGGTTGGAGGTCATGATGATCACGGTGTTGCGGAAGTCGACGGTACGTCCCTGCGCGTCGGTGATCCGGCCGTCGTCCAGCACCTGGAGCAAGGTGTTGAAGACATCGGCGTGCGCCTTCTCGATCTCGTCGAACAGGACGACGGAGTACGGCTTGCGGCGCACCGCCTCGGTGAGCTGGCCGCCCTCCTCGTAGCCCACGTATCCGGGGGGCGCGCCGACCAGGCGGCTGACGGTGTGGCGTTCCTGGTACTCGCTCATGTCGAGGCGGATCATGTTGCTCTCGCTGTCGAACAGCGCCGCGGCCAGCGTCTTGGCCAGCTCGGTCTTCCCGACACCGGTCGGGCCGAGGAAGATGAACGAGCCGATCGGCCGCCGCGGGTCGCGTACCCCGGAGCGGGCCCGTATCACCGCGTCGGCGACGAGCTGGACGGCCTCGTCCTGGCCCACGACCCGCTCGCGCAGGATCTCGTCCAGCTTGAGCAGCTTCTGCCGTTCGCCCTCCTGAAGGCGGGTGACGGGGATACCGGTCCACGCCGAGACGATCTCGGCGATCTCCTCGGCGGTCACCACCTCGCGCAGCAGTCGGCTCTCGCCCTGCTTGTTGGCGAGCTGTTCCTCCTCGGCGGTCAGCCGGCGCTCCAGTTCGCTGACGGTTCCGTAGCGCAGCTGGGCGGCCCGGTTGAGGTCGTAGGCGCGTTCGGCCTGCTCGGCCTCCTGCCGGGCGCGTTCCAATTCCTGGCGCAGTTCCTGGACCTTGCGGATGGCCTGGCGCTCGGCCTCCCACTGGGCGTGCTTGGCGTCCACCTCACCTCGCAGGTCGGCCAGTTCGCGCCGCAGGTCCTCCAGGCGGGCGCGGCTGGCCGGGTCGGTCTCCTGGTCCAGCGCGGCCTCCTCGATCTCCAGTCGGGTCGCCCGCCGGGTGAGTTCGTCGAGTTCGGCGGGCATGGAGTCGATCTCGGTCCGCAGCCGGGCGCATGCCTCGTCGACCAGGTCGATGGCCTTGTCCGGGAGGAAGCGGTCGCTGATGTAGCGGTGGCTGAGGGTGGCCGCGGCGACCAGGGCGTTGTCCTGGATCTTGACGCCGTGGAAGATCTCCAGGCGCTCGCGGATGCCGCGCAGGATGGAGATGGCGTCCTCGACGGTCGGCTCGTCCACCTGGACGGTCTGGAAGCGGCGCTCCAGGGCGGCGTCGGACTCGATGTGCTTGCGGTACTCGTCCAGCGTGGTGGCCCCGATCATGTGCAGCTCGCCGCGGGCCAGCATCGGCTTGAGCATGTTGCCCGCGTCCATCGCGCCCTCGGCGGCGCCGGCCCCGACGACGGTGTGCAGCTCGTCCACGAACAGCAGGATCCGGCCCTCGGCGCCTTTGACCTCCGACAGAACGGCCTTGAGGCGCTCCTCGAACTCGCCGCGGTACTTCGCCCCGGCCACCAGCGACCCCATGTCGAGCGAGAACACCGTCTTGTCCCGCAGCCCTTCCGGCACGTCGCCGCGCACGATCCGCTGGGCCAGACCCTCGACGATGGCGGTCTTGCCGACGCCCGGTTCGCCGATCAGGACGGGGTTGTTCTTGCTCTTGCGGCTGAGGATCTGGATCACCCGGCGGATCTCGGCGTCCCGGCCGATCACCGGGTCGAGGCGGCCGGTGCGGGCCTCCACGACGAGGTCGCGCCCGTACTTCTCCAGGGCCTCGTAGGCGTCCTCAGGAGTGGCGGAGGTGACCCGTTGGTTCCCGCGCACCGTGGTGAGGGCGGTGAGGAAGGAGTCCTTGGTGACGCCCTGTTCACCGAGTCGCCGGCCGGCCGCGGTGGTCGCCCCCTCGTCCACCAGGGCCAGCACCATGTGCTCGGTGGAGACGTACTCGTCCTTGAGCCGCTTGGCCTCCTGCTCGGCGCTGTCGAGCAGCCGGGCCAGCCGCTGGGTCACCATCACCTGGCCGGGGGCGGCGCCCGGACCCGTCGTGCGGGGGCGTTTGACGAGATCGGCCTCGACCGCGGCCCGCAGGGCGGCCGGGTCGGCACCGGCGTCGGCCAGCAGACGGGTGGTCAGGCCGTCGCGCTGATCGAGCAGGGCCAGCAGCAGGTGCTCCCCGTCGACCTCGGTGTGGCCCATACGGACCGCGGCGCTCTGTGCTTCCTGGAGCGCTTCCTGGGATTTCTGGGTGAGGCGATTCATGTCCATGGTGTGGGCTCCTTGGCGGCTCGTTCGCTGCGCCGCAGTGCGGTTTCCAGGCGTTCGATGCGGTCGAGCATGTCCAGGACGACGCCGATGGCCGCGTAGTTGAGACACAGTCCGTCCCGCAGCCGCTGCACTCGGGCGAGGGCCGACGGCGCGCTCGCCCGGAACCACAGCCGGCCCCGGGCGTCACGCTCGGCGTCGACAAGACCGAGAGCCACGAAACGCCTGACGAGTTCGGGCGGCAGTCCACTGCGGCCGGCCACCGCGGCCATGGAGAGCTGATAGGGGCTGGTACTGGTCCGGTAGACGCGCACCAGCGGATAGGCGGCCCTGGAACCGGGCTGTCCGGCGCCTTCGGCGGGAGAACGGTGTTCGGCTCTCATGTCTGCTTCCTCGGGTCGAAGGAGGAGACCGCGGCCAGTTCCTCGAACAACTCACGTTCACGCGGGCTGGGCGAGGGCGGCACCATCACCTGGATTTCGGCGTAGAGGTGGCCCGGGGAACCTTTGGGGCGTGGCATCCCCTCGCCGCGCAGCCGCAGCCGGCGGCCGGTGGAGGTACCGGGCGGCACATGCGCCTTGACCGTCCCGCCCGGACCGGAGACCGGCACCGTCGCCCCCAGCGCGGCCTCCCAGGCGGTGACCGGCAGATCGACGTGGACGTCGTGCCCGACGAGCCGGTAGCGGGGATGGCGGGCGATACGGACCACCAGATAGAGGTCCCCGGCGGAACCCGGGCCGCGGCCCCGGCCGCCCTCCCCCGCGAGCCGGATGCGCTGCCCGTCGACGACGCCCGCCGGGATGGTGACGTCGTAACTGCGCTCCCCGCCGGGCCCGCCGAGGGTGATCTTCCGTCGGCCGCCGCGGTATGCCTCCTCCACGCTGAGGGTGAGTTCGGCCTCCTGGTCCGCGCCGGGGATCGGGCTGCCCCGCCCGGCGCCGCGCGCCCGGCCGCCGAAGACGCCTCCGAAGAGATCCTCGAAGTCCACGCCAGAGGCGTCGAAGTCGGACTCGGTCCAGGTCCGGGCGCCTGCCCGGCCGTCGCCTCGGGTGCCGGCGAAGGGACTGCCGCGGTACGCGCCGGCTCCGCCGCCGAAGCCCTGGCCGGCCGCGACGCGCTCGTCGTAGTCCTCCGGGATCTGCCGGAAGTCCGGGCCGAAACGGTCGTAGCGCGACCGGGTGCCGGGGTCGGAGAGCACGCTGTACGCCTCGTTGATCTGCTTGAAGCGCTCCTCGGCGGCCGGATCGCGGTTGACGTCCGGGTGGTAGCGGCGAGCCAGGGTACGGAACGCCTGCTGGATCTCGGCCGCGTCGGCGCCGCGCGGGACGCCGAGCACCTCGTAGTAGTCCTCTGCCATGGCGGCCTCACTCCTGCTTGCGGCTGACCGCTACCGCGGCCGGCCGCAGCTGGTGACCGGGGTCGCCGTAACCGGGCCGCAGCACCTGGACGACGGTGCCCGCAGGTGTGTCAGGTTCATCCACCACGGACACCACCTCGTGCTGCTCGGGGTGGAAGGGGACGCCGGTCTCCTCGTAGCGGGGGTAGCCGAGGCTTCGCAGCACCTCGACGGCCTGGTCGCGTACCGCCCGGACTCCGCTGACGATCGCGCCGCGGTCGTCGGCGCCCGCGTGGGCGAGGGCCAGTTCCAGGTTGTCGACGACCGGGAGGAACGCCGCGGCCACCTTGGCCCGCTCGGCCTCCCGTTCCCGGGGAAGCTCACGGGCGTAGCGCTTGCGGAGATTGTCGAGGTCGGCGAGGGCTCGCCGCCACCGGTCCTCCAGCTCCTCCGCACCGGGGCCGCGGCGTGTGGATTCCGCCTCCCGCTCCCTGGCTTCCGGGGCCCGCGGGGGCGTCCGCGGTGCGGCACTCCGCTCGGGCGAGGTCGGCTCGGGCGGCGTCCGCTCGGACTCCGGCGGCGTCGGCTCGGACTCGGGCGGGGAGCGGTCCTCGGCGGGACGCGTCTGTTCCTGGTCCGACATGTCGCCGCCTCAGCTCTTGTCGAATTCGGCGTCGATGACGTCGTCGTCGCCCCTCGGGGAGTCGCCCCCGGGCCCCTGGCCGGGCTCGGCTCCGCCGCCCCCGGCTCCGCCCGGTTCAGCGGCGTGGGCGGCCAGCGCCGCGTGGATCTGCTGGAGTTCGGAGGTCAGGCTCCGGGACCGTTCCGCCGGAGCCTCCTCCTTGACGGCGGTACGCGCCTCGTCGGTGAGCAGTTGGGCGCGGGCGCGCTCGTGCTCCGGTGCGGCGTCGCCGAGGTCGTCCAGCCGGCGCTCCACCTGGTAGGCGGCGGCGTCGAGCTCGTTGCGGGCGTCGATGGCCTCGCGCAGGGCCTGGTCGCTGGTGCGGTTGTTCTCGGCCTCGTTGATCATCCGCTCGGCCTCGGACGGGTCGAGGTTGGAGCCCTCGCTGATGGTGATCGACTGCTCGGCGCCGGTGTCCCGGTCCTTGGCGCTGACCTTGAGGATGCCGTTGGCGTCGATGTCGAAGGTGACCTCGATCTGGGTCTCCCCACGCCGGGCCGGCCGCAGGTTCTCCAGCCGGAAGCGGCCCAGCACGCGGTTGTCGGCCGCCAGTTCGCGTTCGCCCTGAAGCACGACGATGTCCACGGCCGGCTGGTTGTCCTCGGCGGTGGAGAAGGTCTCGGACCGGCGGGCGGGGATGGTGGTGTTCCGGTCGATGATCTTGGTCATCACACCGCCGGCCGTCTCGACGCCCAGCGACAGGGGGGTGACGTCCAGGAGCAGGACGTCCTTGACCTCGCCCTTGAGCACGCCTGCCTGGACGGCGGCGCCCAGCGCCACCACCTCGTCCGGGTTGACGCTCATGTTCGGGTCCCTGCCGCCGGTCAGCCGTCGGACCAGGTTCTGCACGGCCGGTATGCGGGTCGAGCCGCCGACGAGGATGACCTCGTCGATGTCGTTGTCGGTGACCTTGGCGTCGCTCATCGCCGTCCTGACCGGTTCCAGGCAGCGCTCCACCAGGTCCGAGGTGATCTGCTCGAAGGTGGAGCGGCGGACGGTCTCGGTGAGGTGCTTCGGCCCGGAGGCGTCCGCCGTGATGAAGGGCAGGCTCACCTGGGTCTGGGTGACCGAACTCAGCTCCGTCTTCGCCTTCTCGGCCGCCTCGAACAGGCGCTGCAATGCCTGCGGGTCCTTACGCAGGTCGATGCCTTCGGACGCCTGGAAGCCGTCCGCCAAGTGGTCCACCAGTCGGCGGTCGAAGTCGTCGCCGCCCAGATGGGAGTCGCCCGCGGTGGCGCGGACCTCCACGACGCCGTCGCCGACGTCCAGCAGGCTCACGTCGAACGTGCCGCCGCCGAGGTCGAAGACCATGACCGTCTCGTGGCCCTGCTTGTCCAGCCCGTAGGCCAGCGCCGCGGCTGTCGGTTCGTTGATGATCCGCAGGACTTCGAGGCCGGCGATCTTCCCGGCGTCCTTGGTGGCCTGGCGCTGGGCGTCGTTGAAGTACGCCGGTACGGTGATGACCGCCTCCGTCACCTTCTCGCCGAGCGACTTCCCGGCGTCGTCGGCGAGCTTGCGCAGCACCTGCGCGCTGATCTCCTCCGGCGCGTACTGCTTGCCGCTCACCTCGAAGCGGGCCACCCCGCCGGGCCCCTCGACCACGTCGAAGGAGACCGCTTTGGCCTCGTCGGAGATCTCGTCGTAGCGACGTCCGATGAACCGCTTCGCGGAGGTGATGGTGCCTTTGGGGTTCAGGATCGACTGCCGCCGCGCGAGCTGTCCGACCAGCCGCTGGCCGTCATCGGAGAAGGCGACCACCGACGGGGTCGTCCTGGCCCCCTCCGCGTTCGGGACGACGGTGGGCTCACCGCCCTCCCAGACGGCGATGACCGAGTTGGTGGTACCGAGGTCGATGCCTACTGCCTTCGCCATAAGAATCTCCTCCGTCGCGAGGCGGAACCGGCCGGCGGGCCGCCGGGCGCACGGCGCCGGACCCGCACAGTCTGCGAGCCTTGCGCAGTACGCGGTGGACTTCCTCGCCCCGGGGTGACCAATCCGCGCCGCCTTTCCGGTCCCCGAGGACGGGGGGCGGCGACGGCTCGCAGGTGAGGGCCCGTGCCGAGCGGCGTACGTTGAGAGGGGGCTGATTCGAGCCGCGAATGGACCTGCGATGGACGCTCTTCCGTTTCCGACCGCCGACCCGCCTCACCCCGTGCCGCTGCCGGGGGCCGCGCGTCACGCGCTGCTACGGCTGGTGACGGTCATGCTCGACGGCGACGACGAGCGAGAGGTGCTGTGGGGTGCCATGGCGGCGATCGCCGCCGCCGGTCCCTTCGTCGCCGAAGCGGCGTACGCCGTGCACCATGGTGCGGCGCGGCGCTGCCCTCCACGCCCGGAGGCTGCCTCCGCCGACGCCCGACCGGGGAGCACCGTGGCGCGGGGGCCCGGTGCGGAGCCGAACGGCCGGGCCCCGGCCGAGGCAGCCGCGGAGATGGTGGCCGCCGATCGGCTCGACCGGCGGATCGACGCTCTCGACGGCCGCAGCCGGAATCTGTACCGGGCGGACGGACGGTGGGCGCGGGCCGTCGCGCTGCGATACGGGGACGACTGCCTCGGCTATCTCGTCGTCGGGGGCGCGACCGCACCCTCGACCGACGAAACCGCGCTGACGGATCTGCTCGCGCAGCAGACCGGGATCGCCCTGGCACGCCTCAGCGGGCGCCGGGGAGAGCCGGTCGGGGCCCGCTCACACCATTGGCCGGGGATCGCAGGGCCGCCGCCGGCAGAGAGCCTCTCGCCGGCTGCCGCCCCCGGCGCGAGCGTCTCCGCCCTGGCCGCACGGCTCGCCGCTGACCACGCGCTCTCCCGGGCCGCTGCCTCGGGCAGCGGTGAGTCGGGAGTCCTGGAGGCCCTGCGCGACCATACGGGATTCGCGGTCCTCACCGAGGACCGCTTCGGCAACCCGCGAGCCTGGGCGGGTCACGGCGGGGGCGAACCCCGCGGGCGGCCCGGGAGTGGGCCGCGCCCGGCCCCGGGACACCGGGACCGGGAGGCCCTGATCCGTGACGCGCGCCACCGTCCCGGCGCCGTCCGCGACGGTGACCGGCTGTTCGTCCCCATCGAAATGGCCGGGGAAGTGCTCGGCGTGGCCGCGTTGGTCGATCCTGACCGGCGGGCGACGGAAACGGACTGCTCAGCGCTCGAACAGGCCGCCTTGGTGCTGGCCCCCGCGCTCTCGCACGAGCGCAGGCTGGCCGAGCTGGAGCCCCTGCTGCGCCACGGCCTGGTCGACCGGCTGATTTCGGGCGAGACGACCGACGACGACTTCGCCCGGGCGGCGGTCCTCGGCCACGACCTGCACCGGCCGTACAGGGTCGCCGTACTGGAGTGGGCCGGGACGGTCGGCAGGGCCGCGCTCGGCGACGCGGCGGCGCGGGCGGCCCGGCGGCTGCGCCTGGACGTCCTCGTCGGCTCGCGCGGCTCGGCCACGGTCGTCCTGGAGCCCCGGGGAGACCGGGGTGCCCCGGAAGGCGCGCTGTACAGGGCCGTCTCGGAGGAGCTCGGCACCGGGGCCGGAGCCATCGGCATCGGCGGCCGCTGCGAGGTCGTCGCCGATCTGCCGCGCTCCTACGACGAGGCCGTCCGCGCCCTCGCCGTCCGCCGCGGTTCCCAGGACCCGTACGGCAGCACCGGCTTCGAGGAGCTGGGCCTGTGCCGCATGCTGGGCACCGGCGAAGGCGAACGGGAAGCCGACCGATTCGTCCGCGAATGGCTGGGACGCCTGCTGGACTACGACTCCCGCCACCGCACCGGGCTGGTGACGACACTCTCGCGCTATCTGGAGAGCGGCGGCAGCTACGACGCGACCTCCGAGGCACTCCACATCCACCGCAGCACAGTCCGCTACCGCCTCCAGCGCATCTGCGAGATCACCGGCCACGACCTCGGTGACGTCGAGACGCGCCTCAACCTGCACATCGCCACCCGCATACGCAATGTGCTCGCACCCTCGCCGTGAGACGCGGACACCGGCGCCGTGATCCGGCCCTGGTGAGCCGGACCGGCGCTGCGGCGCGGCCCCGCATCGCCTGAGCCTGCCTTCTGCCGTGGGGCGGCTGACACCAGGCGGCACGGACGTGGCCGGGCAGGAAGGACCGACCGCCCGCCGTCAGCGGCGTCCGCGGTGGTGGTAGCGGGCGGCGACCAGGCTCATCGCGCCCAAGGGGTCGGCGACGACCTGCGAGGCGGAGAAGTAGATGTTGCCGCGGACCTGCGGGTAGCGGGCGCAGAAGTCGAGGTGGCGGGTCAATTCGGCCGGGTCCTGCCAGGCGTCGGGCTGGCCCGCGACGCCGACCTTGTACAGGGCCTCGCCGATGTAGAGGCGCACGTTGGTGCCACGGACGACGTCGGACCACCAGGGGACGAGGGCGGCGTAGTCGGCCGCCGCGAAGCCGATGTTCCAGTAGACCTGCGGAACGATGTAGTCGATCCACTGCTCCCTGACCCACTTGCGGGTGTCCGCGTGCAGGTCGTCGTAGGTCTGGACGCCCGCGGTGGTGGCCGAGCCCAGCGGGTCGGTGGCGGCGTTGCGCCAGACGCCGAAGGGGCTGATGCCGAACTGGGTGCTCGGCCGGATCCGCTTGATCCTGGCGGCGGTCTCGCGCACCAGGCGGTCGGTGTTGTCCCGCCGCCAGGCGTCGCGGTCGGGGAATCCGGCGCCGTACCGCGCGTAGGCGGCGTCGTCGTCGAAGACCTGGCCGGCGACCGGGTACGGGTAGAAGTAGTCGTCCCAGTGGACGGCGTCGATGGGGTAGCGGCGGACGGCGTCCAGCATCGCGTCCTGCACGAAACGTCGGACCTCGGGCAGTCCGGGGTTGTAGTAGAGCTTGCCGCCGAAGGGCACGATCCACTCGGGGTGGAGGCGGGCCGGGTGGGTGGGGGCGAGCTTGGTGACGTCGGTGTCCATCGAGACGCGGTACGGGTTGAACCAGGCGTGCAGTTCCAGGCCGCGGCGGTGCGCCTCGCGCACCGCGGTGCCCAGCGGGTCCCAGCCGGGGTCCTGCCCCTGAGTGCCCGTCAGGTACCGCGACCAGGGTTCATACGCCGACGGCCAGAAGGCGTCGGCGGTCGGCCGGACCTGGAACACCACCGCGTTGAGCCCCCGTTCGACCGCGGTGTCCAACAGGTCGAGCAATTCCTGACGTTGCTGGTCGGCGGGGAGTCCGGGGGCCGAGGGCCAGTCGGTGTTGGCGACCGAGGCGATCCACATGCCGCGCAGGTCGCGGCCGTGACCAGCGGGTCCGCCGTGACCCGCGGGACCCGGTGCGCCCTGGGGGGCGCGGGAGGGTTCGGCCGCCCGCGCCGCCGAGCCGGGGATGACGGCGGCCAGCGCGCCCGCCGCCGCGACAGTGAAGGTCCTGCGGGTGAGCCGGTCCATCCGTGCCTCCTGATCATCCGTCATGATCCGCCGATGATGGGTGACTTCCGGCGCCGGGGCAACCCGCCGTTCGGTCCACTCCCTCGCGCGGCCCCCGCCGGGACGGAGCGTTGACGACCCCTTCTCGGGCGTCGGCGCGGGCGCTAACATCATGGGAGCGCTCCCACACCTCCTATGTATAGCGCCACCGTCCATCCCCCCACCACCCGCACGCGCGGGCCCGGCGCGGCCCGCGTCCGTACGGAGAGGACGCCTTTCCATGCTCCGCAGACCACTCGCCGCGCTCGTCGCGGCCCTGTCCCTGATAGGCGGCGCCTCCGCGGTCGCCGCGGTCACCGCCACGGCCACCGCGGCCCCGGCCACCGCCGCACCGGCCGCCGTCGCGGACACG
This sequence comes from Streptomyces sp. NPDC003300, assembly GCF_040610915.1. Taxonomy (NCBI): domain Bacteria; kingdom Bacillati; phylum Actinomycetota; class Actinomycetes; order Kitasatosporales; family Streptomycetaceae; genus Streptomyces; species Streptomyces sp. NPDC003300. The sequence goes on from NZ_JBEXNE010000001.1 coordinate 208,446, forward strand.
TACTCCTGGAAGAACGTCAGGATCGACGGCGGCGGCTTCGTGCCCGGCATCGTCTTCAACCAGTCGGAGAAGAACCTCGCCTACGCGCGGACCGACATCGGCGGCGCCTACCGCTGGAACGAGGCCACCAAGTCCTGGACGCCGCTGCTGGATTCGGTGGGCTGGACCGACTGGAACAGGAACGGCGTGGTCAGCCTCGCCACCGACGCGCTCGCGCCCGACAAGGTCTACGCGGCCGTCGGCATGTACACCAACTCCTGGGACCCCGACAACGGCGCCATCCTGCGCTCTTCCGACCGCGGCGCGACCTGGGCGGCGACCGCGCTGCCGTTCAAGCTCGGCGGCAACATGCCCGGCCGCGGCATGGGCGAGCGGCTGGCCATCGACCCCAACAAGGACAGCGTCCTGTACTTCGCCGCGCCCAGCGGCAACGGGCTGTGGCGCAGTACCGACTCCGGTGTCACCTGGGCGAAGGTCACCGCCTTCCCCAACGTCGGGAACTACGTGGCCGATCCGTCCGACAGCAGCGGCTACCAGAGCGACAACCAGGGCGATGTGTGGGTGACCTTCGACCCGCGCACCGGCACCAAGGGCTCCACCACGCAGACCGTCTACGTGGGTGTGGCCGACAAGGCCAACACCGTCTACCGCTCGACCGACGGCGGCGCCACCTGGTCCCGGCTGGCGGGCCAGCCCACCGGGTACATCGCGCACAAGGGCGTGCTGGACGCGGTGAACGGCTACCTCTACCTCGCCACCAGCGACACCGGCGGCCCGTACGACGGCGCCAAGGGCCAGGTGTGGCGGTACGCGACCGCGACCGGCGCGTGGACCAACATCAGCCCGATGTCGGACGCGGACACGTACTTCGGCTACAGCGGTATGACCGTCGACCGGCAGCACCCCGGCACGATCATGGTCACCGGCTACAGCTCGTGGTGGGCCGACACCCAGATCTTCCGCAGCACCGACAGCGGCGCGACCTGGACGCGGGCCTGGGACTTCACCAGTTACCCCAACCGCGCCGACCGCTACACCATGGACGTCTCCTCGTCGCCGTGGCTGAGCTGGGGCGCCAACCCGTCGCCGCCGGAGGAGACCCCCAAGCTCGGCTGGATGACCGAGTCGCTGGAGATCGACCCGTTCAACTCCAACCGCATGTGGTACGGCACCGGGGCCACCGTCTACGGCACCGACAACCTCACCAACTGGGACACCGGGGCGAAGTTCACCGTCAAGCCCAACGCCAAGGGCCTGGAGGAGACGTCGGTCCAGGACCTGATCAGCCCGCCGACCGGCGCGCCGCTGATCAGCGCGCTCGGTGACATCGGCGGCTTCCGGCACACCGACCTCACCGCCGTGCCCCCGATGATGTTCACCCAGCCCAACTTCACCACCACCACGAGCCTGGACTTCGCGGCCACCAACGCGAACACCATGGTCAGGGTCGGCAACGCGGACAGCGGCGCGCATGTCGCCTTCTCCACCGACAACGGCGCCAACTGGTTCGCGGGCACCGACCCGTCCGGGGTCAGCGGCGGCGGTACGGTCGCCGCGGCGGCCGACGGCAGCCGCTTCCTGTGGGCCCCGTCCGGTACCGGAGTCAAGTACTCGGTCGGCTTCGGCGGTTCCTGGTCCGACTCCACCGGCATCCCGACCGGCGCGGCCATCGGCTCCGACCGGGTCAACCCGAAGAAGTTCTACGGCGTCTACGGCGGCAAGTTCTACGTGAGCACCGACGGCGGAGCGACCTTCGCCGCGACGGCGGCCACCGGGCTGCCCGCGGAGGCGGGCAAGCTCAAGGCGCTGCCCGGCGCCGAGGGCGACGTGTGGGTGGCGGGCGGCAGCACGGGCGGCGCGTACGGCCTGTGGCACTCCACCAACTCCGGCGCGAGCTTCACCAAGCTGGCCAACGTGCAGGAGGCCGACACCATCGGCTTCGGCAAGGCCGCCCCCGGCGCGGCCTACCAGGCGCTCTACACCAGCGCGAAGATCGGCGGCGTCCGCGGCATCTTCCGCTCCACCGACGCGGGCGCGAACTGGGTGCGGATCAACGACAACGCCCACCAGTACGGCGTGACCAACACGGCGATCACCGGCGACCCCCGGGTCTACGGCCGCGTCTACATCGCGACCAACGGCCGCGGCATCATCTATGGCGACACCTCGGACGGCTCCGGCGGTACGACTGCGCCGACCACTCCCCCGACCACCCCGCCCACGACTCCCCCGACCACACCCCCGACGACCCCGCCCACGACTCCCCCGACCACACCCCCGACGACCCCGCCCACCACGCCTCCCACCACCCCGCCGACCACACCGCCCGGCTCCGGCGCCTGCTCGGTGGCGTACGACGTCACCAATTCCTGGCCCGGCGGCTTCCAGACGTCGGTCACGGTCAAGAACAACGGCTCGGCGGCGATCTCCAACTGGAAGCTGACCTGGTCCTTCGCCGGCGGCCAGACCATCACCTCACTGTGGAGCGCGAACTACACGCAAAGCGGTGCGGCCGTGACGGTCACGGCGCCGAGCTACGCGGCGGTGCTGCCCGCGGGCGGCTCCGCGACCTTCGGCTTCACCGGTAGCGCACCGGGGACGAACACCTCCCCCGGCGCCTTCTCACTCAACGGTTCCGCCTGCTCCGTGGGCTGACCCCGGCTCCTTCGGCTACGCGCGGGACCGGCACCCGGCCGGTCCCGCGCGTACCGGACACAGGTAACGTCTGTCCGGTACACGGAAGCGGTGCACGGAAGCGGCAGGGGCTGACGAGTGAGTGACATCCAGCGCGTCGGAGTGGTCGGCGCGGGCCAGATGGGGGCGGGCATCGCGGAGGTGTGCGCGAAGGCCGGGCTCGACGTCCGGGTCGCGGAGACCACCGGTGAGGCCCTGGAGCTGGGCCGCACCCGGCTGACGAACTCGCTCGGCAAGGCCGCGGAGCGCGGCAAGATCACCGAGGCTGAGCGCGACGAGACGCTGGGCCGGCTGACCTTCACCACCGACCTGGGCGAGTTCGCCGACCGCGACCTGGTCATCGAGGCCGTGGTGGAGAACGAGCAGGTCAAGATCGACATCTTCCGGGTGCTCGACCAGGTGGTGAGCAGGCAGGACGCGATCCTGGCCTCCAACACCTCCTCGATCCCGCTGGTCAAGCTGGCCGTGGCGACCTCGCGGCCCGACCAGGTCATCGGCATCCACTTCTTCAACCCCGCCCCGGTGCAGCGCCTGGTCGAGCTGATCCCGGCGCTCACCACCGGCAGTGACACCCTCAAGCGGACCGAGGCGCTGGTCACCGACGTGCTCGGCAAGCACGCCATCCGCGCCCAGGACCGCTCCGGCTTCGTCGTCAACGCGCTCCTGGTGCCGTATCTGCTCTCCGCGATCCGGATGTTCGAGTCGGGCATCGCGACCCGCGAGGACATCGACAACGGCATGGAGCTGGGCTGCGCGCACCCGATGGGCCCGCTCAAGCTGTCGGACCTGATCGGCCTCGACACCGTCGCCGCCATCGCCGACTCGATGTACTCGGAGTACAAGGAGCCGCTGTACGCGGCGCCGCCGATCCTTCAGCGGATGGTCGACGCGGGCCGCCTCGGCCGCAAGACGGGCGCGGGTTTCTACCAGTACTGACCGCCCGGCCGTGCTGACCGTCCGCCAGCACTGACCGCCTGCCCGTACTGACCGCCCGCGCCTCAGCGGTCCCGGTCCCCGTCCGGCCGATCCCCGTCCCCGTCCGGCCAGTCGCGGTCCAGGGCCTGGACGACCCGTGACGGGGACGGCCGGCCGAGGAGCGCGGTGACGCGGAGCCCCGCGCGCATCGCCGCGTCCAGGTCGACCCCGGTCTCGATGCCGAGACCGGTGAGCATCCAGAGCAGGTCCTCCGTCGCGAGGTTGCCGGTGGCGGAGCCCGCGTACGGGCAGCCGCCGATGCCGCCGACCGAGGCGTCGAAGGTCGTGACCCCGGCGAGCAGTCCCGCGTGCACGTTGGCCAGGGCCTGGCCGTAGGTGTCATGGAAGTGCAGGGCGATCCGGTCGCGGGCCACACCCGCTTCGGCGACCGCTGCCAGGACCGCGCCCACATGGCCGGGTGTGCCGACGCCGATGGTGTCGCCGAGGCTCACCTCGTGGCACCCGGCGTCGGCCAGGGCCCGGGTGACCTCCGCGACCCGCTCCGGGCGGACCGGCCCCTCCCAGGGATCGCCGAAGACCATCGAGACATACCCGCGGACCCGGACGCCCGCGGCCAGTGCCCGCTCGGTCACCTTTCCCGCGACCTCGACCGCCTCCGAGCGGCCCATCGCCAGATTGCGGCGCGCGAAGGTCTCGGTCGCGCTGACGAAGACCGCGACGGCCGACGCCCCGGCGTCCAGGGCGCGGTCAAGACCGCGGTCGTTGGGCACCAGGACGGGGTGTCTGCTCAGGTCCGCGCCCGCCTCCCGCAGCGCGGCGAGCACGTCGGCGGCGTCCGCCAACTGCGGGATCCAGCGCGGGGAGACGAAGCTGGTCGCCTCGACCACGGGCAGCCCGGCGGCGGTCAGGTCGCGGATCAGCCGGACCTTGGCCGCGGTGGGCACCCGCGCCTTCTCGGCCTGGAGCCCGTCGCGGGCCCCGACCTCGTAGACCGTCACCCGGTCCGGCAGTCCTGGCGACCGGTGGGCGACGGGCAGTCCGAGCGCGGCCGGTGACCGGGTCACGGCCGGTCCCGCAGTTCGGCCAGGATCCGCTCGGCGGCGTCCGCGCGTACGGACCTGTCCGCGACCATCCGCGCGACGACCGAGTCGATCTCGGCGGCGGTGGCCCCCGCGGTCACGGCCACATTGCGCGCGTGCAGCGACATGTGGCCGCGCTGGATGCCCTCGGTGGCCAGCGCCCGCACCGCCGCGGCGTTCTGGGCCAGGCCGACGGCCACGATGATCTCGGCCAGCTCGCTCGCCGTCTCCACCCCGAGCAGAGTGACGTTGGCCCGCGCCACGGGGTGCACCTTGGTGGCACCGCCGACCAGTCCGACCGGCATGGGCAGCTCCAGCGTGCCGACCAGGTCGCCGTCGGCGTTCTTCTCGAAGCGCGACATCGCGGTGTAGCGGCCGTCAGGACCGACCGCGTGGGAGTGCGCGCCCGCCTCGACCGCGCGGGTGTCGTTGCCGGTCGCCAGGACGACGGCGGTGACGCCGTTCATGATGCCCTTGTTGTGGGTGGCGGCGCGGTAGGGGTCGGCGACGGCGAATTCGGCCGCGTCCAGCATGTTCTCCACGACGGCGGGGCCGCCGAGCAGGTCCGCGTCGAAGGTCGCCGAGACGCGGGTGAGGCGCAGGTCGGCCTTGTTGGTGAGGATGCGCAGGAGGGTCCGCCCGCGGGCGATCTCGGCCGCGCGGGGGGCGATGGCCTCGGCCATGGTGTTGACCGCATTCGCGCCCATGGCGTCGCGCACGTCGACCACGAGGTGCAGCACGACGTAGGTCTGCCGCCTGCTGGGCACCAGCCGCACGGAGATCTCGCGCGCCCCGCCGCCGAACCGGACCAGCGCGGGGTCCTGTTCGTTGGCGAGCGCGATCAGTTCCCCGGCCGCGGACAGCAGCCGTACCCGCGCGCCCGCCGGGTCGGCGACGTCGAGGATCTGCACCTGCGCCTGCATGAGCGGGACGCTGGGCGAGGTACGGAAACCCCCGTGGTCGCGGGTCATCCGGGCGAGGTTCGAGGCCGCCGCGACGACCGAGGGCTCCTCGGTCGCCATGGGGACGAGGACGTCGCGGCCGTTCACCACGAAGTTGGTCGCGATGCCGACCGGGAGGCCGAGGACGCCGACGACGTTCTCGACCATGTGGTCGGCCTGGTCGAGCGAGAGGCCCCGGTCCGGCGAGAGCGCGTCGAACAGGGCGAGGGGCACCTCCATGGCCTCGGCGGCGCGGGCACGGCGCTGGTCGACGGAGAGATTCCTGAAACCCGACAGACGGCTGGTCACGATGCCATGGCCTTCCTCCGGAAGCGGTCACGGGCGGGAGCGGTGGTGCCGAGGGACGCGCGGGGGCGCGTCCCTCGGGTGCTGGTCACGCTAATGACGGCGCGGAACCCCCCGCTATGGACCATCAGCACGTCGTACGGCACGCTGAGTGTGCGCAGCGCACAGCGGCCGACGGCAGAGGCCGGCGCGGCGCGCGGAGGGAGCGGTCGCGGTGGAGAGCGGAGCCGAGCGGGCGGACCGGAGTACGGCGG